>NZ_MRBY01000024.1 GCF_001904615.1 [Limnothrix rosea] IAM M-220 | reverse complement strand
GACGCGGTGAATGGGAGAGCGAGAGATCGGGAGATGTTTCTATGCAAACAATCCTCGCTTTCAAAAAATGCAAATTTTCGCTGCTTCCCCGTGTCTTTCCCTCTCCGTATCTCCTTTTCTCTAAAGAATTTTGGCTACATGCTTATCCATAACTGACGTTACCTAGGCCACATCTCTTCAGATTAAAATCAAGTTGCAAAACTATCCCAGACAAAAAGAACTAAAATGCCCCCCGAAATTGGTCAAGCCGCCCCCAACTTTTCTCTCACCAATGCAAAAAGTGAAGTCAAAACCCTGAAAGATTTTGCAGGTCAATGGCTCATTCTCTATTTTTATCCCAAGGACAATACTCCCGGCTGTACAACAGAAGCCCTAGACTTTACAGCCCTAGAACCTGAATTTACCAAGCTCAATGCCACTATTGTCGGCGTTAGCCCAGATTCAGAAAAATCCCACCAACGCTTTATCGATAAAAAAGCATTAAATATCGAACTGCTGAGCGATCCAGAGCATCAAACCGCCAAAGACTACGGCATTTGGCAACTAAAAAAATTTATGGGTAAAGAATATATGGGGATTGTCCGTTCGACATTTTTGGTAAACCCTAACGGCGACATTGCCCACACTTGGATCAAAGTTCGCGTTAAAGAGCATGCACAGAAAGTTTTAGAACAGCTCCAGTCCCTCGCGACAGCATAATCGTCTCAGCTTGGACTTTTTATTTTTTATTATGCAAGAAAATTGAAATTCTCCTGAGGTGAGGCCTGCAATGGTGATCGGGCGATGGCATGACTGGGGCGATTTTGTTAGCTCAAAAACTTTGCTCAAAACAGTCAATATGGCAATGTTTGCCTATCTTTATTTTTTTGTTTTCTCTAGAAATTTAAGATTTAACCATGCACCAGAGCTAACACTTCATGAGCTGGCGATCGCCGTACAACAAAAAAGAAAAAAACTTTCAAAAAAAAAAGCTACGTACAGATACGGAGAAACTTACATTAACTTTATCCAAACAAGAACAGTACCTTAAAAAGTTCTTGAGATTTTTATTCCGGATGTCAACCTTATTCTTCGTAAAACGTAGCGAGAGTTATTATTAGACTAGAATTTCAGCAATGCGCCGCAAAGTCATGAGTAGTAACCTTCCGCACCCTCAGCGAATCCATTCCCAGCGAGAATTTGAAGATTCACTCAATACCCTGAGTCAATTATCCCAAAAGGATTTTTCACTGAATAACCAGAATATGAACTCTCGACCTATTTCTTGGGAAGAAGCCGCAGAAGATGTTGAATCTTTTCTCTCCCAACATGTCGCGACCCATGGGCTCGACCCGTATCAATCCGAATAATTCACCATAGAGATCACACCAATTAATGATCTCCTCTAGCCATCATTTAAGCGATCAGACATCATACTTGTTAGGCGAGAGAAATGATTAAGAGAATGTAAATGTAAATAAATTAGCTCCAACCAACCTAACTGCATAAATTCATACAATACTTCAGGAGTTAAAGACTTAAGCTTGTCGCGATTAATACCGAGAAAGCCTTGAAAAGGTTTTTGCACAACATTATTAATAGTTAAACTTGCTTGCATTCCTTCTAATAGATTAAGCTCCATAAGTTTTCTAGAAAAGGCTTCTGTGGCTAAGAAACTTGCTTGGTAATCCCGTAAAAACGCAACAACATTCTTAAGATACTGAGTTTGATTTTCTTCACTATCAAATAATCGCTCACCAGAACCATTCTGATTCCAGCCATCAAAAGATTCATCAATGCAAACCGTAAAGGTTTTTTGATCTTCACTAATGGAAAAAATAAACGGATAACGCCGTACAAAAGCAGGAATATAATCCGCTTGCCATTCCCCAGATTTAGTGACGAAAAAATTTTCGTGATCCTTAATGCCGGTAATAATTGATGGGTATAGGATAGACTCGGTTTTAACAAAAACAATCGGATAAATTAATGCAGCTGGAGAAAACTCAGTTCCTAGCAGAGGAAATGCATTAACATCCTTTGCGAATGAGAAGTTACTCGTATTTTGTAAACACCATTTTTTATGGCGCTCTACGGAAAGTGGAATTGTATTTTCATAGATGAGAAGCTGCTTTGTCATGATTTAGACCTCTATTTATTAAATATTGCTATTGGCATCTTACTCATTTTTTCATGTTGGTGAAAATCAAAGTTTCTTTGGAAAAAATGTACGGATTTTAAGATATGAATTGCTCTGTTGTTTCAAGGGTTATCGATGGTGATAGCTCAAGCGCAAAACGAAATTCCTCGACTTAATTATCTATGCATTGGTATTGCCAGATTATGAATTTAGTTATTTCTTTTTATGAATGTAAAATACAAAAATGTAACTGAAACTCATGGGCAATGGAGCGTTCTGCCGTAACGCCACCGTCTATGGCGCAGATTTTAAGCTGAAGTTCTTGTTTTAAGCCCATATAGGTTGACTGCTAAATATTGCCTCCTAAACTGAATGTTATTGCTCATGGGGCTGTATATGTCCGGCCATTTTTTAGCTAAAACATTTTTGGCTAAAGAAATCAGTTTATTTGTTTTGACAGAAAACAACTTGAAAATAAAAGTTTGGGAAATATTTCTTGATAATTTCGCAAGAATTTTGCCCATCATTGTTTCCTTAGAAAAGCCTTAAAAAATAGAAAGATTTATCTAAGAATTTAGCAAAGTTTTTGTAAAGGCAGTCCATTTTTTGTGAATTCTGAGCCTTTGGGAAACATTATGTGGACAGATCAAGACGTGTATTTTTGGACTATTTATGTATATGTATGATTTTTTGTATTGTCACATAGGAGTTGTGATCAATATCAACTTTTTAAAGGGTAGTCCGTACTAACTTTAAAAAGTCATTAGTGACATTTTAGGAATGTTAATTCCTATTCGTTAATTTTGTCGGTATGGGATTTTCATTATCCCAATTTACTAGACTCTTATTTCTTCATTTCTTTCTTCACCATGTCTTTTTCCACTAAAGCAACATTGTCTACTCAACAGAGATATAAAGGCCTCTCCCAAATTTTGTTGGCGATCGCCAGTCTTGGCCGACTAAATGTGAAAGGATCTTTGCTTTTGCTCGCAATCCTGGCTTCACCGACATTGGCGATCACCCAGTCCACCCCACCACCGGACCCTTCCTCCACTTCAACTATTGGTCAAGCCGTCACCAACCCGACCAATGGCACAACAACAACGGTTACAGGTTTGCGTCGTGATCCCGCTGGCGTACCAACAGCCGGAGATGTCGCTTGGGTTGACACCGCTGATGGTGACTCTTTCCTCGTTAAAACGGCAGGTGATCTTGTTTATGCTGAGGATGATGCATCGATCTTTTTCCGTGTCGTTAGTGTTAATTTAGCGGGTGAAGAGTTTGTTCTCGATGCGGATGCAGATCTATCTACAACCGATGATCGAATAGCATTTGATAACTTTGCAACGACGACAATATTCCCAGACACTACCGTAGAACCAACAATACAGCCCCCTCCCATCAACGAAGCCGGGGCAGATGGTATTACCAAAATTGAACAAGGAAACAATGGTGGCAACGGCCGTAATGGTGCTTTATTTGTCCCGCCGAGAAGTGGCGGTGATGGTAGCAATGGCCCCACAGTCAATTCAACTAATAACACTGACATTAATGCAACCAACAGAATTGGCATGGAAGTTGCCAGTATTGGTGGCGATGGTGGGGATGGGGGTGATTCCTTTGCCTCAGCTTTTTCGGGTCGTTCCGGCGGTGATGCAGGGGATGGTGGCGCAGTCAATGCCACTAGTAATGCTCAAGTTGCATCCACAGGAGATGATCAACACGGCATTTTTGCCTATAGCCGGAGTGGCGAAGCAGGGGATGGCGGCAGTGGCTTTTTAGCGCCGAGTGGTGGCAGTGGCGGTGTCGCGGGTAGCGGCGGCGATGTGACGGTTAACAATAATGATGCGGTTGCCACATCTGGGGACGGAGCTGTTGGTGTCTATGGTTTAAGTGCGAGTAATACGGGTGGTAATGGGGGATCTCAATTCGGCATTGTCGGCAAAAGTGGTGATGGTGGAGCGACAGGGGATGGCGGCGATATTGAGATTAATAATAATGCTGGCAGCTCCATTCAAACAACGGGCGATGATGCCCACGGTATTCTCGCCCAGAGTATCGGTGGTTCAGGCGGTAACTCTGGTACATCGGGTAATTTAATTGTTTCGTTGCAAGGTAGTGCCAACAATGGTGGTGATGGTGGTGATGTTGAGGTCACGAATAACGGTTTAATTGTTACCGAGGGTCGCAACGCGAAGGGGATTTTTGCCCAAAGTCTTGGTGGTGGTGGCGGTTCTGCTGGTGGTAATGGTGCGCTGGTGGCGATCGGTGGTGATGCGGCTGGTGGTGGCGATGCGGGCACTGTCACTGTTCGCAACCTCAATGAAGGGGACATTCGTACTGGAGATGATGGGAGTGGCGATTATGCGGATGGCATTTTGGCGCAGTCGATTGGCGGCAGCGGCGGGAGTACAGCGGGAGCGGGTGGTTTAGTTGCCCTTGGTGGTGATGGTGGTGTTGCGGGGGATGGCGATGTTGTCACTGTAGAAAATTTCGGCAGTATCTCAACGGATGGCTTTACGGCTCGCGGTATTGTCGCCCAGAGTATCGGCGGTGGCGGTGGTGACAGTGGTTCTTCTGGTGGTCTGGTTAGTATTGGCGGTAGTGGTGATGGTGGTGGTGATGGTGATGTGGCGATCGCCCGCAACTTTGGCAACATTGATACGGCGGGGGATTTTTCCCATGGCATTGTTGTGCAGAGTATCGGCGGTGGCGGTGGTAATGGCGCATCCACGAGCGGCTTAGTTTCCCTCGGTGGCAGTGGTAGTGGCGGCGGTACTGGGGATGATGTCACGGTTATTAATAGCGGCACGATTGAAACGGATGGGGATGACTCGCGTGGTATTTTGGCGCAATCGATCGGCGGCGGCGGCGGTAATGGTGGCAGTTCAGCTTCGACGAGTTTATTTGCGGGTGTCTCCATTGGTGGAACAGCAGGAAATGGTAACGTTGCTGGCGATGTCAATGTCACGCTGCAAGGTCAAGATGCCGATAATGCCTCTCTGATTCGGACAACCGGCGATCGCTCCACTGGTTTATTTGCCCAATCTGTCGGTGGCGGTGGTGGTAATGGCGGTGGTTCTATTCAGGCAACGGGTGGCATTGGCGGTGCTGTCTCTGTTTCTATTGGGGGTAGTGGCGGCACAGGCGGGAATGGCGGTGTCGTTAATCTCACCAAAGGTACGGGTTTAAGCATTGTTGAGACGACTGGCGCTGACTCCACTGGCATCATGCTCCAGAGTGTCGGTGGTGGTGGCGGGAACGGTGGCTATGCGGTCAGTTTGGCGGCTTCGGGAGGGCCTGCTTCGGCTTCTCTAGGGATTGCCGTTGGTGGTGATGGTGCTGCTGGTGGTGATGGTGGTCAGGTACAGGCAGGAACTTTCAACGGCTCTAATATGCTGACGAGTACGGGCTTTAATGGCAGTATTCTCACGACCGGCGATCGCTCGACTGGATTTTTAGCCCAATCTACTGGCGGCGGTGGTGGCAATGGTGGCGTAGCCGTCGCAATTACAGGTAGTGCTAGTGCTACCTTTGGGAGTGCTATTTCTGTGGGCGTTGGTGGTGCTGGCGGCGATGGCGGCGATGGCGGCACTGTGGCGGTTGGTATTGAAGGCAATATCACCACAGAAGGCGCTAGCTCTACAGGTTTTCTGGCTCAATCCGTTGGCGGTGGCGGCGGTAATGGTGGCGGTAGTGTCACAGTGGCTGGTTCTGGCGCGGGGCTTGCTTCGGCTTCCATTAATGTTGGCGTTGGCGGTGCTGGCGGTGATGGTGGCGACGGTGGTCAAGTGACAGCAGCCACTCGTTCAGGCACAATTTCGACTGGCGGCAGTGATGCCACAGGAATTTTAGTGCAGTCGGTCGGCGGTGGCGGCGGTAACGGTGGTTACTCCGTCGGTGTCGGCGGTTCCGGTGCAGGCGTTGCTTCTGGCGCAATTAATGTTGCAGTGGGCGGTTCCGGTGGCGGTGGCGGTATCGGTAATACCGTTAAAGCTGATTTAGAATCCAATGTCACCACTACTGGTGCAAATTCTGGCGGGATTCTGGCGCAATCTGTCGGTGGTGGCGGCGGTAATGGTGGTTTTACGTTTATTGCATCTGGTTCTGGGGCTGGAGTCGGGAGTGGGGCGATCGCCATCGGTGTGGGTGGTTCTGGCGGCGGCGGCGGTGAGGGTGGCGATGTTGATGCATCTTCGACGGGCGTAATCTCTACAATCGGTAATAGTTCTATCGGTTTCGCGGCTCAGAGTCTCGGCGGTGGCGGCGGTAATGGGGGCTTTAATATCACCCTGTCCGGTAGCGGTGCTGGTGTGGGTAGTGGCACGGTAAATGTCGGTGTTGGTGGTTCCGGCGGGTCTGGTGGGGATGCGGGTATTGTCCTTGCTTCCACGTCAGGTAATGTTACAACGGCAGGTGATGATTCTATCGGTGTGCTTGCCCAGAGCATCGGTGGCGGCGGTGGTAATGGTGGTTTTGTCGTTAGCGCAACAGGCTCCGGTGCTGGTGTTGGTAGTGGCGCTGTCAATATTGGTGTCGGTGGTTCTGGCGGTGCAGCAGGCGATGGTAATACTGTCGATTTAACGGTTACGAACGACGTAACAACTAGCGGTGATAATTCCCATGGCGTTGTCGCCCAAAGTATCGGCGGTGGCGGTGGTAACGGTGGTTTTAGTATTGCGCCGACGGGTTCTGGGGCTGGCGTGGGTAGCGGCTCTATTGGCGTAAGTCTTGGTGGTGATGGCTCTGGCGGTGGCGACGGTGAAGCGGCAACCAGCAATGTCACAGGCACAATCCAAACCTCAGGCAACAATTCCTATGGCGTTTTAACCCAATCCCTCGGTGGAGGCGGCGGTAATGGTGGCTTTAATGTGACGGTGACTGGCTCCGGTGCTGGTGTTGGTAGCGGCAGTATTTCCGTGGGTCTCGGTGGTAATGGTGGAAGCGGTGGTGATGGCGCAGAAGCTGACGCAACCTTTGACGGTTTTATTGCAACCACTGGCAACGACTCCTCTGGATTTGTGGCTCAGTCCCTCGGCGGTGGCGGCGGTAATGGTGGCTTTAGTATCACGGCGACGGGTTCTGGGGCAGGCGTTGGTAGTGGTTCCGTCGGTGTATCCGTTGGTGGTAATGGTTCCGCCGGCGGTGATGGTGGCGAAGTGGAGGCTGATTTTACAGGGGGTGTCAATACCTCTGGTGACCAATCAATGGGTATCGTTGCCCAGTCCATTGGCGGTAGTGGTGGTAATGGTGGTTTTACCATTTCAGCCACTGGCGATGGCGCAGGGGTCGGCAGTGGTGCAGTTTCTGTCGGTGTCGGTGGTGCTGGTGCTGGTGGCGGTGATGCTAGTGCTGTCACTCTCACTGTTCAAGAAAAAAATACATTGGCAAATACCTCGATTACCACTTCAGGAGATGAGGCGATCGCCATTCTTGCCCAGAGTGTTGGCGGTGGCGGCGGTAATGGTGGTTTTAGTGTGACTGCATCGGGTAGTGGTGCAGGTGTCGGTAGTGGCGGTGTTTCTGTCGGTGTTGGTGGCGGTGGTGGCACGGCAGGTACAGGTGGCAATGTGGATTTATCCTTTGCCAATGATGTTTTTACCGATGGCGAAAATTCCCACGGTGTTGTGGCTCAGTCCCTCGGTGGGGGCGGCGGTAATGGTGGCTTTGCTGTTTCGGTGACGGGCAGTGGCGCAGGTGTGGGCGCTGGCACCGTTAATGTAGGTGTTGGTGGTACGGGCGCTGGTGGCGGTCAGGCAGGCACAGTTGACCTTGAAGTCACCGACGACATCACAATTTTGACGCAGCAAAAAGGTTCCTACGGCATCCTCGCCCAATCTCTTGGTGGTGGCGGCGGTAACGGCGGCTTTAATGTGACAGCATCGGGTAGTGGTGCAGGTGTTGGAAGCGGTTCTATTGGCGTTGGGGTCGGTGGTTCCGGTGGTGGTGGCGGCAATGCCAGTGCAGTTACTGTTACGGCTGCAAATACTGTCACAGGTGGCTCAATTACGACCGAAGGTGACGAGTCCAACGGCTTTACAGCTCAGTCTATCGGCGGTGGCGGCGGTAATGGTGGCTTTAATGTTACTGCGGTTGGCTCTGGTGCTGGCGTTGGCAGTGGTGCGGTCAGTGTTGCCGTGGGTGGTTCTGGTGGTGGCGCTGGTAATGGCGGCGATGTTACTGCTGTCCTAGCACAGGCGATCGCCACAAAGGGAAATACCTCCTCTGGTTTCCTAGCCCAGTCCGTGGGCGGTGGCGGCGGTAATGGTGGCTTTACTGTCAATCTCGCTGGCTCTGGCGCAGGCACTGGCAGTGGCACAGTTAGTATCGGTGTGGGCGGCGGCGGCGGTAGCGCAGGCAATGGAAGTAGCGTTAACGGTACAGCGAGGGGCACGATTACCACAGAAGGTGTTGATGCCATTGGTTTTGCCGCCCAGTCCATCGGTGGTGGTGGCGGTAATGGTGGCTTTACTGTTGTTGTTAATGGCTCCGGTGCAGGCACAGGTAGCGGCACATTAAACGTGGGTGTGGGTGGTTCTGGTGGTGGCGGCGGAAATGCCTCAACAGTGACAGCCCTTGCAGAAGAGGATATTTCGACCCAAGGCGATGGTGCTCTCGGTTTTATCGCCCAATCCCTCGGCGGTGGCGGCGGTAATGGTGGTTTTAATGTTAGTGCTAGCGGCTCTGGTGCAGGGACTGGCAGTGGCGCAATTGGCATTAGTGTGGGTGGCTCCGGCGGTGGTGCTGGCAATGCGGATGATGTGACGGCTACAGCACAGGGCAAAATTACGACTTTAGGGGATGATGCCACAGCCTTTACCGCGCAATCCCTCGGTGGCGGTGGCGGTAATGGTGGTTTTAGTGTCAATATCACTGGCTCTGGCGCAGGGACGGGTAGTGGCGCAGTGGCAATCGGTGTCGGTGGTTCTGGTGGTGGCGGTGGTACATCCGGGGCTGTTGTTGCCGTAGCGAACGACGATATCAGTACAACCGGCGATCGCTCCCGGGGCTTTTTAGCCCAATCCCTTGGTGGGGGTGGTGGTAATGGCGGCTTTAATTTCACTGTTGTGGGTTCCGGCGCGGGTACAGGCTCCGGCGCAATCAATATTGGTTTGGGCGGTTCCGGTGGCGACGGTAACGATTCGGGCAGGGTGAATGCCACCATGGTCGGTGATATTACAACCATTGGTGAAGATGCCACTGGTTTTATGGCTCAATCTATCGGCGGCGGCGGCGGTAATGGCGCGTTTAATGTCAGCATTACTGGTTCTGCTGCAGGCAAAGGATCTGGCGCATTTAATCTGGGTCTCGGCGGTTCCGGCGGATCTGGTGGTAATGCCGCGGCAGTTACAGCAACAACCCAGTCCAATATCTCTACAACCGGCGATCGCTCCGGTGGTATTTTTGTACAATCCCTCGGCGGGGGTGGCGGCAATGGCGGCTTCAATATTTCCCTTGTCGGTTCCGGTGCAAAACAAGGCAGTGGTGTCGTCGGCATTGGTATCGGTGGTAGTGGTGCTGGAGCGGGTAATGCTGGTGACGCAACCTTATCAAGCTCTACGGGCAATATTCAGACCCAAGGCGACGAAGCAAAAGGCGTTGTTGTCCAGTCCATTGGCGGCGGCGGCGGTAATGGCGGCTTTAACATTAATGGTGCTGGTGGTGGAGCCAGTAGTAGTGGTAATGGCGGCGTTGTCGGTATTGGCATTGGCGGTTCCGGTGGTGCTGGCGGGAATGCGGGTAATGTTCTTGTTAATCAAGACGGGGCGATCGCCACAGCTGGAGAATTATCCGGTGGTTTGCTAGCCCAGTCCATTGGCGGCGGCGGCGGTAATGGTGGTTTTAATGTCAATGGTGTCATTGCCATTAATAGTTCCCCAATTCAAGTGGCTGTGGGGGGTTCCGGTGGTGGTGCTGGCGAAGCGGGTTCTGTTACTGTCAATCGCGGCACATTAACAAATCCAGCGGGCAACATTTTCACCAATGGCACTCAGTCCAACGGTATTGAAGCGTCGAGTATCGGTGGCGGCGGCGGTACTGCGGGTATTAATTTCAACGCGGGCTATGTTTACACAGAGCGCCCCGGTTTTGTCGGTCAATTCACTATTGGTGGCGCTGGCGGCAATGCTACCCAAGGCTCCACGGTGGAAGTCAATAACTTCAGTAATATCACGACCCAAGGCCAAAATAGCCACGGCATCCTTGCCCAAAGTATTGGTGGCGGCGGCGGTAATGCCAACGTGAATTACAATTCTACCCACGCTAATTTCAGCTTTCTCGATAGCTTTTTTGATAGTGGTGATTCTAGTCCTGCTGACTTTAACCCGGCCATTGGTTTCTCCCTTGGTGGACAGCCGGCTGACGGTGGCGATAGCGATACCGTTGATGTCGTCCATGTCGGCGATATTACAACCCTTGGCGATCGCTCCTTTGGGGTAATGGCGCAGTCTATTGGTGGGGGTGGCGGTAATGCTGACAATGGTTCTGATGCAACTTTCCTCAATCTTCAGGCTCCCATCACTGAAGACGATAGTGATTCTGTGTTTGAGCAGGACATTACAACCGTGATCTTGGATGTCGCAACGGGGCAAGATGGCACTTTAGAATCTGGCGGGGCGATCGCCATCCAGGTCGAAGTCGGTCGTAGGGGCGGCGATGGTGGTGATGCTGGGGATGTCACCCTGGATTCAACGGGAGTAATTACAACTAGCGGCAAAGGTTCTCACGGTCTGATTGCCCAATCTGTCGGTGGTGGCGGTGGTACAAGTACAACAACTTCTGTCTCTGGTTCCTTTACCCCAGATGCTGGCGGTGCGTCAGTGGAAGTGAGTGTCGGCTTAGAAGGTGGCGAAGGGGGATCAGCGGGGAATGTCACCGTTGATGCCGCAGATTCTGTCACAACTTTCGGCGAAGAAGCCCATGCAATTTTTGCTCAATCCGTTGGTGGTGGCGGTGGTCTTGGCGGTTACGACGAAGACTTCGGTGAAGTGTCCACGGGTGACATCACAGATGCGATTGATAACGCGACCTCAGATGGTAAGGACGTTAATACCAATATTCGCGTTGGCGGCACAGGTGGAGAAGGGGGTATTGGCGGCGATGTGACGGTGACTAGCTCCGCAACCATTGCGACCAATGCAGATCGCTCTGTGGGGATTTTGGCGCAATCTATTGGTGGCGGCGGCGGTAACGGCGGTACGGCTCGTACGGGTTATTCTTCCAGCGGCTCTAATATTAATGTCCTCGTCGGTGGTGAAGGGGGCGAAGGCATGAGCGGCGGCACGGTCAAAGTCGATAATAGTGGCTCTATTACGACTGATGGCGAAGTTGCCCACGGTATTTTTGCCCAAAGCCTTGGCGGTGGCGGCGGTAATGGCGCGATGGCTGTTGATGCCAATTTGATTAGTGGTAAAGGCTTTTTCAATCTATCCACAGTTGTGGGTGGTTCCGCAGGTGATGCGGGTGCTGGCGGCGTTGTTGAGGTAACGAATAGCGACATAATTTACACTCAACAAGATAAATCCGTTGGTATTTTTGCCCAGAGCCTTGGTGGTGGTGGCGGTAATGGTGGTACGGCGATCGCCGGAACCTTAGTCAGTATCGAACCAGCAGGCACAGAGAAAACCAATTTTGGTGTAACAGTTGGTGGCAACGGCGGTACAGGCGGCGTTGGTAACAACGTCACAGTCACCAACAGCGGCACAATTATGACTGAGGGTGAAGAATCCCACGGCATCCTCGCCCAATCCGTTGGTGGCGGCGGCGGTACTGGCGGCCTCAGTCTCAATTTAGATATTGCCCTGTCGAAAAATAACTCTTCCATGCAGGGTTTAAGCGGTACTTTTGCCATTGGGGGTCAGGGCGGTGATGGCAATACTGCAGGCGATGTCACGGTCAGCAATACTGGCTCCATCGTGGTGAATGGCGATAATGCCCACGGTATCTACGCCCAATCCGTCGGCGGAGGCGGAGGCGATGGCGGCTTTGCAGTGGCATTGTCCAGCACTCAACTCAAAAATTTCACCAATCCTTTATCTAGTGCCTCACTTCTAACCTTTGGTATGGGCGGCTTTAATGGTACGGGTGCTGATGGTGGTGATGTCACGATTAATCACACAGGTTCCATCATTTCCAATGGCGATAATTCCTACGGTGTTTTTGCCCAATCCGTCGGCGGTGGCGGTGGGAACTCTGCCTATTCTGTCTCTAGTCCGTTGTGGACAGCCCTTGATGCAGTAATCAAAACGATTTCTGGTAGTGGCTTTGAGATCACATCCGAAGAAGTTATTCCAACCGAGTCCTCTAGCGGTATGTCAGGCGAAGTAACGATTAACCGCACGGGCGACATCATGATGCTCGGCGCGAATAGTCAAGCGACCAATAACCAAGGTATTAATGGTGGCGGTGGTAATACTAATCTATTCCTCGACTTTAGCGATTTTGGTGATGAACCAATTTCTCCCACTGATGACGATGCATTGAATGCCGAAATTCAGGTGGGGTCTAATGATGCTGAAAATGCGACAGCGAATCTGATGACTGTTGTGCAGAAAGGCAACATGGTCACAATGGCTGAAAACAGTGCTGGTTCTAGAACCCAGTCCATCGGTGGTGGTGGCGGTAATGTTAATCAAGATATCGTTGTTGACCAAAGCACCGACCTAAATTTAACAGCCGTTTTAGGGGCGATTAATACCAACAATTCTGGTGGTGGCAGCGTCGAGGAAACCCGTGAAGGCGACATCTTTACCCAAGGGGATTATTCGGCAGGTTCTTCTACTCAATCGATTGGTGGCGGCGGCGGCTATCTGCGTCTCGGTATTCTGCAAAATGACGGTGGTTCCGGCATTGCTGATGGTGATCAACTAGCAAAAATCACTCTCGGTTCCGACCCCAGTTTTAATAATGATGGCAATACGGTACTGCAAACTCTGGCTGGCTCTATTCGTACGGGTGGAGACATGTCACCCGGTCTCGAGGTGCAATCAATTGGTGCGGGCGGCGGCATTGCTAAGGTTTCTGGGGCAGATTCCGTTGAAGCGGTGATGGGTGCTCAGGATGACTCCACTGGTGATGGTAAAGATGTCACGGTTGTGAATACTGGCAATCTTGAAACAGATGGTTTGTTGTCCCACGCGGCGGTGGTGCAATCAATTGGTGGGGGCGGTGGTTTCGTCCTCACAGGTCTCGATAAAAGTTTAGTAACCGTTACGCCTAGTGCCGCTAATGGTGGTGACGGCGGCAATATCGATTTTGAGCAAATTGGGAATATTTCTGTTGGCGGCGATCGCTCCTTTGGTTTATTTGTCCAGAGTCTCGGTGGTGGCGGCGGTCTTGTGGATGATTTCTACGCTGATTCGGCTGGGGGTTTAGGTGCATCCGGCAAAGTTGATGTGGTGCTTGATGGCGACCTGACGGCTACGGGCGAAGAAAATGTTGGGCTCTATGCCCAATCCCGCAGTGCCCAAAGTACCCAAGGCGATATCGACATTACCCTCACTGACGACAAAACTATCTGGGTGAATGACAGTGGCATCGGCGTAAAAATTTCTGGCGGTGCGGAGAATAGCTTTACCAATGAAGGAGGCTATGTCATTGCTGCTTCGGAAGGCGACCCCAGCATGTCCGAACTGGGCATGATCACGATGTCGACACCGGATGGTTATACGGTGGTGGGCGAGGAAGGGAATGAAGTTGTCACGAATCAAGCGACGGGCGTTTTCTACGGCAATATGAACCTCGGCGGTGGTAATAATACGTTGCTGAATGAGCTAGGAGGAACCATTTTTGCGGGTACAGAAATGTTTATCGGTGAGGATGGCAATAGCGTCTTTAGCAATGCAGGTACAATTTCGCCGGGGAACCAATCGGTTTATGTAACCGAGATTTCAGGTAATTATATTCAAACAAAAACCGCTGATTTTGATCTAACCCTCGACTTTACGGATGATTCCCTCGATCGCCTTAATATCACGGAAGATGCCTCCCTCGAAGGTGATCTGAATGTTTTAAACACAGGCATCGGAAGGATTAAACCCGGTCAGCGCACTTTGATTTTTGCGGCAACGGAAGGCAGTATCACCAAGGAAACTTTGAATTTGGTCGTACCTGATTCGGCGATCGCCACTTTTGCGATTGACTCGACGGATAAAATTGCCTTCCTTGATATCGATGTTGATTTTCAGGGTTTTGGGGCACTAAACCGCAATCAAACTGCTTTTGGCGATTATCTCAATCGGGTGCAATTGGCAGGTAGTGATCCTAGTCTTGCACCGCTGATTGAAGGGATTTTTGCGCTGGCAGAACCCCTCGATTTAAGAACACCCTATGACAGTTTGTCGCCAGAAATTTATGGCTCGATTCACACAAATTTCCAGTTAACTTCGCAGCAACTACGGGATGACCTATTCACCTGTAAAGCGAGTGGCGACCAGCGAATCCTTAAAGAAGGAGAATGTCTCTGGCTCGATATCGCGGCTCTCGGTAATAACGGCGATCGCACTTCTGAATACTTTGATTTTGAGACTTCGGTTTCTGCAATTTCTGGTGGCGCACAGCTGGATCTCGGTGAGCAATGGTATTTAGCTTTAGCGGCGGGAGCGAGCGTCTATGAAACGAGTTCTGCTGTTCAGCCTGCCATGATGAACGGTTCTTCCAATCAGGCAGGTTTAGCTGTCAAAAAATCCTTTGGTAATACGGATATTGGTTTAGGAGTTGTGGGTGGTTCTGGGGAATTCGATGCGGAACGATTCAACCTTTTCCCCACCGGCGATCGCGTTACCAGTGAACAAGATGCATCCTTCTTTGGCTCATGGTTACGGATTTCCCACGATATTGATGCAGGTGGCGGCTGGTATGTACGACCCATGCTCGACTTTGGCTCCACTCGCGTGAAGTACAACGGCTTTGAGGAAACTGGTGCAGGCGCTTTAAACCTAATCGTCGACGACAGCAGCCAAGCCTATGTCACCCTCAACCCAGCCATTGAATTTGGTGGCGAATTTAAAGATGAAAATCTCACCATCCGCCCGACCATTTATCTGGGTTACACCCACTACCTCACTGATCCAAATCCTTCTACTTCTGCACGCCTAGCTGGTGCACCCCAAGGTGTTGATTCCTTTGAAGTAACTAGTCTCGGCGATCGCAGTAAATTTGATGCGGCGGCAAATGTCGAATTATTGTTCCTCAATGGTTTATCGATGAAGTTGGGGTATTGGGGACAGTTCTCCCGCAACACCACCGTCCACGGCGCAGACTTTAAGATGAAATTCTCCTTCTAATCTGCTGTTTACCCTTGCTTGCCTTTGCCGAAAAACTTTGGCGGTTCAGCAAGGGTATAAACCTCCGTATGGGTGGCGATCGCCTGCCGTACAAAAAGACTTGTTTGCAACATTCCAAGCAGGGTTTGCCCATCGATAAATTTCAATCCACCATGGGTTTGCTCGGCGAGGAGCTGATCCACATCTGCCGGATTAGGCATGGTATCGAGGTCAGTATCGCGACATAATGCAAAGCCCCAAGGCGCACCATAGGTCGAGACAAAAGAGCTGTAGGACGTAACGTTTTCAAATACTGTTTTGAGCGTATTGACCAAACGGCAATGTAATTTCACTTCCGCCGGAGCCGTGGGGCCTGCCTGCACCACCACGAGACCGCCGGGCGCTAAAACACTTTTGAGTTGTGCGAAATATTCTTTGGTGAACAATTTAAAGGAAGGCCCTTCCTCAATTGGGTCGGACAAGTCAGAAATAATGATGTCCCACTTTTCCGTGGTGGTATCCAAAATCTCAAAAGCATCTTCAATGCGCAGATCAAGACGTGGATCGTCAAAAGCCCCCTGATGCATCTCCGGTAAAAACTCTTTACAAGCGTCAACCACTTCACCGTCAATATCCACCATCATCACTTTTTCGACCGACTTCCAGCGCAAAATTTCCCGCACCGTTGCTCCTTCGCCGCCCCCAAGCACTAGAACTTTTTTTGGGTTGCCGTGGGCGATCGCCGCCGGTTGCACAAGGGGTTCATGATACAAAAACTCATCACCCGTACAAGACTGCCACTTGCCATCAAGAATTAAAGCTTTACCGTAAGCACCCGTTTCGGCGATCGCCATTTCTTGGAATGGAGTTTGCTTATAGACCAATAACTTTGTGATGCCATGACTATAAATATCCCACGGCGTAATGTACTCATTGACCCAATAATCAGCCTTAACTTCACTACCAGCCATAACACCTATCCCAACTCAACCACTCAAAATTAACGGCTACCAGTATGGCAGATTTTAAGAAAAGGATTTAAAACATTTGCATTGGCACATGGCGTAAAAAATCAGACCCAACTTCCAGCACCTAGACCATTACCAAAATTTGGTCGACCCACACTTGATATAAATCGACAAACTCATCACAAACCCCACTATCAGCAACCCAATTATTCAGACATAAAATACTTTAATCCCCGTACCGAGAACTTGCACTTGTGTCCAACAGGATTCTAAAATGGTATGTCTTATAATATGACTAAACTTTTATACCAAAGTCTTACGTCAGTATTTATTTTAATTTCTTACAAACTTACTGCCCAAAGGAGGATACTGTATGACCCAAGTGGTTGTCGGACAAAACGAAAACATCGAATCCGCATTACGTCGGTTTAAGCGTCAGGTTTCCAAAGCTGGTATTTTTGCTGATATCAAGCGTCGCCGTCACTTTGAGACTCCCATCGAGAAACGTAAGCGCAAGGCTGTAGCGCGTCGCAAGAAGCGTTTCCGTTAAACAGAATTTTTTTAGATTGGTTTTGCCAGCGATGCTCATAGCCAACGTTAAAGAAAAATCATAAATTAAAAGCAGGAAAGTTAATCTAGCTTCCCTGCTTTTTTATGTCCTAATCCTTTATGTCGTTAATCTCGAAAAATGTTGCACAAATACCTAATAAAGCAAAAATGAGATGTTATCCAAAACTCGAAAAGAGCAACCGAATAAACATCTCACATTTACTTTGTTCCTTGGAACGGAGAGAGAGGGATTCGAACCCTCGTTAGAGTTACCCCTAAACAGCATTTCCAGTGCTGCGCCTTCAACCGCTCGGCCATCTCTCCAGATGGGGCACGGTTAAAGATTATACAATACCCACTGAAAAAGACAAGTTTTTATTGGATTTATGTCTAAAACTCACCAAATAACCGTCAATTATCGCCAAATCGATAAAACTGAAACCTTTACTGTCCCTGAAGACGAATACATTTTACGGAGTATCGAGAAACAAGGTTTTGAGATTCCCTTTTCGTGCCGTAATGGTGCCTGTACGACTTGTGCTGTGCGCGTCAAATCTGGGAACCTTGAGCAAAAATATGCCATGGGGTTATCGCCAGAGTTACAGAGACAGGGTTATGCCTTGCTCTGTGTGAGTCATGCGAAAAGTGATCTTGTGGTGGAAACTCAAGATGAAGATGAAGTGTATGAGCTGCAATTTGGACGCAATTTTGGCAAGGGTAAAACTCGTTTTGGTTTTCCCATTGAGGATGACTAACGTTTGCTAATGCAATTTGTGGGGACGGCGGCGATCGCCCTATCTTTATCCAATTGATGATTTTTCCTTATCTTTGATCACCCAACATGACTTACCCCCCAAGCAAACAACGCCAGACCTATCTCGATATTGCGACCGAAGCCGCATTAAACGCTGGAGCTAAGCTCAACTATTACTATGGCAATCTTCAGCAGGTGCGCGAAAAAGCAACACCGGGTGATCTGATCACCGAAGCAGATACCGCCTCCGAAAACATCATTATTGAACTCCTACAACGACATTGCCCTGAGCTGCCCATTCACGCCGAAGAGTCCGGGCAAATTTCTGGCTCTAGTGAAAGCCCGTTTCTTTGGATGATTGATCCCCTCGATGGAACGGTGAACTATGCCCATGGCTACCCGATGTTCTCGGTCTCGATCGCCCTTTTATACAATGAGCAGCCAATTGTTGGTGTTGTGTACAATCCCTACCGCAACGAATTATTTCGGGCGGCAGAAGGCCTCGGTGCCACATTGAATCGCCAACCCATTCACGTTTCTACGACGGAAACATTAAAAGATAGCTTGCTAGTCACAGGTTTTGCCTACGATCGCCGCCAAACAAAAGACAATAACTACATCGAGTTTTGCTGTTTGACCCATCAAACCCAAGGCGTGCGCCGCGGCGGCTCAGCGGCTCTAGACCTGACCGATGTGGCCTGTGGCAGACTAGATGGTTACTGGGAACGAGGTATCCAGCCATGGGATATGTCAGCGGGAATCTGCATTTTGCGGGAGGCCGGTGGTTTTGTGACGGCCTATGATGAAAGTCCCTTGAAGATTCATAGTGGTCGATTACTGGCCACAAATCATAAAATTCATAGTCAGCTTAGCGAGGCACTAAAGTCAGCAAAAGACTGGTTTATCGACTATTACAAGAGCTAAACTACTGTGAGACCCGATGATTTTTTCCTTACTAAATCCGTCATAATTTAAACTATTGAGCCGAGACTTCTGAGATATGTCATTTGTAATCCGCCAAGGACTCTTTTTACTAGATATTGCTGATCACTATGCTGTTCTCGGTTTACCAGTGGATGCAGGATCAAAGACAGTTCGTAAAGCGTATCTCAAGATTGCTCAGCGCTTACACCCTGACACCTGTAAAGCAAAGGACAGTGTGGA
Organism: [Limnothrix rosea] IAM M-220; assembly: GCF_001904615.1. Taxonomy (NCBI): domain Bacteria; kingdom Bacillati; phylum Cyanobacteriota; class Cyanophyceae; order Chroococcales; family Geminocystaceae; genus Picosynechococcus; species [Limnothrix rosea] IAM M-220. Next base: position 36,718 of record NZ_MRBY01000024.1, on the reverse strand, counting down.
AAAGCAGTTAGCCAGTGAGCTGTTATCTAAATTAGTTAATCCCGCCTACGAACAACTGGCAAAACCGGCCTCTTGGTCGGAGTTTCAGGTCATTCTGAAGCAGCTTTCTAAGCAATTACGCAACAATAACAATGAGTTAAAGCTGCAGTCGGCGATCGCCCAAGATTTACTCAAAAATGTCGATAACCTAGAAGTGGACTACCACAACAAAGTTACCGAACTGGCCAAGTCCAATTACAGCGACATGACAACAGTCCTCAAAAATATCGGCACCCTTAGTGAATTAAACCTAGTCTTTCTAAAAAACACAATTCAAGAAAGTACAGGCTTGCTTAGTAATAGCACCTCCCCCGGACGGACAACCCAGAGCAGCGCGAGAACGACCAGTAGTAGCAGTCGCTCCAAATCCATAAAACCACCCGGCATACAAGTCACCACAAATGCTCCACAAGCTCCAGAAAAAAGCACCACATCCTCTTCCCTAGAAGCCGCTATCTGGCGGGGAGAGCAACATCTTAAAAAGAAAAACTATGCTAAAGCCACCCTCGAATTTCGCGATGCTATTAAACTTGATCCCAACTCCGTCAAAGCCCACGCTCTAATGGGAATATCCTATTTACAACAAAACCAGTTGGCCATGGCGAAGGTGCACATTAAAAAAGCCTATATGGCAAAACCCAGTGATCCCTTTGCGCGCAAAGCAAAACAGCTCCTAGAAAAAGCGATGGGTAGCGCCCTAGAGACCCAAACAGGCAAGAAAAAATCGAACAATAGCAAAAAAGGCGGTCTATTCGGCGGTTTGTTTGGCGGGAAAAAGAAGTAGAATAGGCGACGGCAAAACTGAGAAACAACTTTTATGATTCATCAACCCCCCGCAGGTGCGAGGGATCTCCTTCCGCTTGAGGTCGCCCAAAAGGCTTGGATAAACGACAACTTACAGAGCGTGTTTCAGCGATGGGGATATCAGCGTATCGTCACCTCTACTTTGGAATGGCTTGATACTTTGACGGCGGGAGGTGCCATTGATGGTTCGAAGGTCATTCAAATTCAGACTTCAGAAAGTCAATCGTTGGGTTTACGTCCGGAGTTAACGGCTTCCATTGCCCGTGCGGCGGTCACGAGAATGGCCGAAAATACTTTTCCCCAGCGGCTTTGCTATCGAGCCAATGTGTTTCGCCATCCGCCCGGTGGTACCCATGGCAAGCAAATGGAATTTTATCAAGCAGGGGTGGAGTTACTGTTTGCGAGTGGTCTTGTTGCTGATGCGGAAATTCTTTTGCTGCTTAGTGATTCGTTGAATGAGTTGGGTCTCCGGGATTGGCAATTAATTCTGGGGGAAGCGGCTCTTGGGCGATCGCTACTCCAGCCATTCCCTGAAAATATTCGAGAAGCTGTACGCCACTGTATTGCCAATTTGGATCGCGTAGGATTGCAAAATCTAGATCTTAGCGATGCACTCCAGATCTATGCCCTTGAGATTTTTGAACTGCGGGGTGAGCCACTGACTGTGTTGGAACGGGTAAGTCAATTTGAGCTGACGGCAGAGGCACAGGAGATTGTCGCAAATTTAAAAGCACTATTTGATCTGCTAATCGGTAGTGCATCGCAGCCGTTGCCCATTGTGCTTGATTTGACTCTCATTCAAACATTTGACTACTACACAGGTATTGTTTTCGAAGCGGTTAGTTTTGTTAACAATCAATCGCGGGTGTTGGGGCAAGGTGGACGCTATGACAAACTTCTAGGTCTATATCATCCCCAAAAGGAGAACTATCCTGGTATTGGTTTTTGCCTTAACCTCGAAGAGCTGCATACTTGTTTGTTGCAAAGTCCTCAACTGCCAAACAAGCTTAATGGTAATGCTTGGCTTGTGATTGCTAAAGCCTCAGAGATTCAACAGCAAGCGTTCCAATATGCTCAAAAACTACGTCAACAGGATGAGAATGTGCGGGTTGAGATTGAGCTCGGTGGGCGATCGCCGCATGAAATACGTGAATACGCTAACCGCAGCCATATTTCTAATCTTGTCTGGATTGACACTGACAGCGAAACAATTGAAACCCTTTAGCCCTTTAGGATTGGCGTACATGTGAGCCATGACCCAACGTTGAGTGACTGTTGTATTCATCCCCCATCACCAAAACTATTGATATCTGATATCTGACCACTGTTCCCTGATACCTGAAAATATGATTACCATTGCCATCCCCAAAGGCGGACTGCTCCCCGAGGCGATCGCCCTCCTACAGAACGTTGGCCTAGACTTTAGTGATTTCCTAGATAAAAAAAATCGTCAACTGCAAATCACCGATCCCACAGGTACAGCCAAAGCTTTGCTCGTGAGAACCCACGACGTACCAGTTTATGTCGAATATGGGCAGGCACAACTCGGCTTTGCAGGCTATGATGTTCTAAGAGAGAAAAAACCGGAAGTTGCAAATTTACTTGATCTTAAATTTGGTGGCTGTCGTCTTTCTGTCGCTGTCCCCCAATCAAGTCCCTACAAAAATCCCCGCCAACTACCGCCCAATTGCCGCGTTGCTTCAAAATTTGTTAATTGCGCCAAAGACTATTTCCGCGAATTAGACTTGCCCATCGAAGTGATTCCCCTCCATGGCTCAGTTGAGCTCGGACCGATTACTGGCATGTCCGAGGCGATCGTCGACCTCGTTTCAACAGGCAATACACTCCGTGAAAATAACCTAGAAGAAATTGAAATTTTATTCCAAAGCACCGTGCGCCTCATCGCCCATCCCATCAGCTACCGCGCAAATCGATACGACATCGCGACCCTCGTCAAAAAAATTGAAAAAAACCTTTGATTTTTTGCACGAACGGTAACAAGGTTTGCTGACAAAACCGAAAAAACTTTTAGCACCAGCTCAAAATCCATTACAATAAGTTAAGAAATTGTTTGCGGATATTGACCTCGACACCATCTTTTATTAAAGACTGCATGACCACAAAACCTTCAATTGCTATTTCCCACCTCGGTTGCGAAAAGAACCGAATCGATTCAGAGCACATGATCGGGCTTTTAGTTGAGGCCGGCTACCATGTCGACGCAAATGAGGAGTTAGCCGATTACGTCATTGTAAATACTTGCAGTTTTATTGAAGATGCGCGCGCTGAATCTGTCCGCACTTTGGTAGAACTTGCCGAAGCAGAAAAAAAGATTGTCATTTCTGGCTGTATGGCACAGCATTTTCAGGAGCAACTTTTAGAAGAATTGCCAGAAGCTGTGGCTCTTGTCGGCACTGGTGATTATCACAAAATTGTTGATGTCATTGAACGGGCTGAGCAGGGCGAAATTGTTAAAGAGGTTTCTGAAGAGCTCACTTACATTGCTGACGAAACTGTACCGCGTTATCGCACCACCAATGAAGCCGTTGCCTATCTACGGGTAGCGGAGGGCTGTGATTACCGTTGTGCCTTTTGCATTATTCCTCACCTCCGGGGAGACCAGCGCTCCCGACCTATTGAGTCTATTGTTGCAGAGGCAAAGCAGCTCGCTGCCCAAGGTGTACAGGAAATTATTTTAATTTCTCAAATCACAACTAATTACGGTAAAGATATTTACGGCAAACCTCAACTGGCAGAGCTTCTCAGAGCCTTAGGTGATGTCGATATTCCTTGGATTCGTATCCATTATGCTTATCCCACGGGTCTAACGCCTGAGGTGATTGAAGCGATGCGAGATACCCCAAATGTTATTCCTTATCTGGATCTACCGCTACAGCATTCCCATCCAGATATCCTTCGGGCGATGAATCGTCCTTGGCAGGGGCGAGTCAATGACGAGATCATTGAAAACCTCAAAGCTGCCTTGCCCGATGCAATTTTGCGCACCACCTTTATTGTGGGTTTCCCTGGCGAAACTGAGGAGCATTTCCAGCACCTCGTTGACTTTGTGAAACGCCATGAGTTTGATCATGTGGGTGTGTTTACTTTCTCTCCTGAGGAAGGAACACCTGCTATTGATCTTCCTAATCAACTACCGCAATCTGTCAAAGACACCCGTCGGGATGCTCTGATGGAAATTCAACAACCGATTGCAGCCCGTCGCAATGAAAAATGTGTCGGACAAACGGTGGATGTGCTGATCGAACAGGAAAATCCGGCCACTGGTGAACTGATCGGGCGATCGCCCCGATTTGCGCCAGATGTCGATGGACTTGTCTATGTCAAAGGAGAAGCCTCCCTTGGTAGCCTTGTCCCTGTTCAAATTACCGCTGCGGATATTTACGACCTCTACGGCACGATCGTCGACGCGTAACTAGACCGTTTAGCCACAGCCCCCGGCATTGTCCAGACTGCTTAGAAGCATCCAATCGGTTTAATCAAAAGAACCCAGTTTGGGAAAAAGGGTTGGGGGAGAGATTGATTAATACAAATCTCACAATATATCTTTGTCGCACCTAGGCGAAGACCCATCCATAAACTCTATAACTTTTTTATGACCACTACTTTTCAAAATATCGGCCTTTCTGAAGCTCGCGCTGACCTCCTCCAAAGCATTGGTTTTGAGCAGCCTACAGAAATCCAAACAAAAGCAATTCCCGCCATCCTCGAAGGCAGAGACGTTGTTGGTCTCTCCCAGACTGGTACTGGTAAAACTGCGGCCTATGCTTTGCCTTTCCTCGAAAAAATTGATCTCCAAGAGAAAGCTGTACAGGGTTTGATCTTGACACCAACCCGTGAGTTGGCAATGCAAGTCACCCAAGCGCTTAAGCAGTTTGCTGTGGACCGTCGTCTGTGGGTTTTGACTGTCTGTGGTGGTCAATCTATGGAGCGCCAAATTCGTAGTCTCCAAAAGGGTGTCCATGTGGTTGTGGGTACTCCCGGTCGCGTGATCGATTTATTAGATCGTGGCAAGTTATCTTTTGAAGATCTCCGCTGGTCTGTACTGGATGAAGCGGATGAAATGCTAAGCATGGGCTTCATTGATGATGTCAAGAAAATTTTGCGTCAATCTCCTAATTCTCGCCAGACGGCTTGTTTTTCGGCGACGATGCCTCCTGCCATTCGTGATCTCGTCAAGAATTTCTTGACTGAGCCTGTGAGCATCACGATTAAGCAGCCGCAGGTTACGCCTGACCGTATTAAGCAGGAAGTCTATATGATTCCCCGCGGTTGGTCGAAGACTAAGGCTTTACTGCCTATTCTTGAGATGGCAAATCCTGAGTCGGCAATTATTTTTGTGCGGACAAAACGTACGGCTTCTGAGCTAACTAATGATTTGCTTGCGGCGGGTCAAAGTGTTGATGAATATCATGGTGATTTGAGTCAGGCTCAACGGGAAAAGCTCGTTCGCCGCTTTAAGGAGGGTCGCATTAAGATGATTGTGGCGACGGATATTGCGGCACGGGGTCTTGATGTGGCGAATCTTAGCCATGTGGTCAATTTTGATCTACCGGACAATACTGAAAGTTATATTCACCGTATTGGTCGTACTGGTCGTGCTGGTAAAACGGGTACGGCGATCGCCCTTGTCGATCCCAGTGATCGTCGCTTGTTGCGTCAGATTGAGCGTCGCGTGAAGCAATCTTTAGAGCCTAGCAAGATTCCTAGTCGTTCTGAGGTGGAAGCAAATCGCATTAGCCGCCTCGAAACTCAGGTGCGCGAAGCCCTTGCTGGTGAGCGGATGGCTTCTTTCCTTCCCATTGTGAAGCGTTTGGGTGATGAGTATGATCCCCAGGCGATCGCCGCAGCTGTGTTACAGATGACCTACGACCAGCACACTCCTGACTGGATGACTGAAGATTGGGATGTTCCTGAAGTGGGCAAAGGTGGCTTACCTAAGCCTGTTAAAGGTGGTGGCGGTGGCCGTCGTAGTGGCGGTGGCTATAAAGGCAAAGGTGGTGGCTATAAGGGCAAAGCTGATGGCGGTGGTTACCGTGGCGATCGCCGTGGTGGCCGTCGTTCCTACAGCTCTAACCGTGGCTAATTGATCGACTGAAAATTTTAGGTTTTAATCACTTTTAACCATTAAAAAATCCCCTGCTAATTAGTTTTAGTGGGGGAATTTTTTGCCAGAAAACAAAGAGGCGATCGCCGTCAAAGTCTAAACATCCATCCCTAGGGAACGAGGCGTACAAACTTCTTTTTGCCAACACGTAACACCCTATCCAGCAATTGATCTGGAGATTCAAACTTAGTATTTACATCAGTCATGCGCTCATCATCGAGGCGCACTGCACCACCCTTAATTTGGCGGCGACCATCACCACTACTAGAACAGAGACCACTTGCCCCAAGAATATAAAAAAGAGGCGAGGGAAATTCGATTTCAGCAAGGGAAAATTCGGGAATATTGGCCGCTGCAACATTTTGAACAGCCTTTTCGGCATCATCGGCAGCCCCTTCACCATGAAACTGAGTGACTATTTCCCGAGCTAAAAGCTTTTGTTGGGCGCGGGGATTTTCCGGCAGAGTGTCGAGATCAATTTTCGTGAGTAACTCAAAGTAATCCTTCAACAAAGTATCAGGGGTATTTTGCAGCTTTTGGTACATGGTGTGGTGATTGTCTTTTAAGCCCACATAATTATTCAAGCTTTTGGACATTTTTTCTTTGCCATCTGTACCAATCAAAATCGGTAACAGTAATCCAAACTGAGGCTTTTTCCCAAAGTGGCGTAATAGATCGCGACCGACGGCGACATTGAATTTTTGGTCTGTGCCGCCCAGCTCCACATCAGCTTCTACGGCCACAGAGTCGTAGCCCTGCATCAATGGGTACAAAAATTCGTGGATATAAATCGGATTTTCGCTGTCGTATCGTTTAGCAAATCCTTCCTTAGCTAGCATCTGCTGCACTGTCATAGTAGCGAGCAATTCTTGAATTTTGGCAAGGTCAAGCTCCTTTAACCATTCAGAGTTGTAGCGAATTTCCAGCCGTCCGGGGGTGTCAAAATCTAAAATTGGGCGCAGCTGATCAAGGTATGTCTGAGCGTTTTCTTGGACTTGCTCGGCTGTGAGTTGTTTGCGCACATCAGATTTTCCGGTGGGGTCACCAATTTGAGCGGTAAAGTCCCCAATAATCACCACGGCGGTATGGCCTGCATCCTGAAAATCTCGGAGTTTCCGAAAGGGAATGCTATGGCCTAGGTGCAAATCTGAACCTGTGGGGTCAATGCCGAGTTTGACGCGCAATGGTCTGTCGATCTCATTAAGCGCCTTTGCGAGATTATCGTCATCATTATCGGGAAAAATTTCGCTAGTGCCACGGGCGAGCCATGCGGGATTTGCAGACATATTTTCAGGATTTCGCTAAACAAGAATTTTGACCTGATTATTGTCCCATAGGTTTAAGTGTCCTAGGAAGCAGAAGGATGTGGACGAAGATTGAAGCAATTCGAGTTAATGATTGTTTCGTTAAAATCAGGTATCAGCAGCTGAGGAAATGTAATGGTGCAAGAAATCCCATCGAGTACAGAAACCTCCCCGATTAAATATCCCGATAGTGATGGACAACCAATGGCGGATAACACTTTACAGTTTCAGTGGATTGTCACTATCAAAGAGAATTTAGAGTTATTGTTTGCGCCTGACCCGAATGTTTTTGTGGCAGGAGATTTGCTTTGGTATCCCGTCGAGGGGAATAACAAGATAAGACGAGCACCTGATGCGATGGTCGTTTTTGGTCGTCCGAAAGGTTATCGCGGTTCTTATCAACAATGGCGGGAAGATAATATTCCGCCGCAGGTAGTTTTTGCAATATTTTCGCCGGGGAATAGTTTCCTAGAGATGGAGCTAAAACGGCGTTTTTATGAGCAGTATGGTGTTGAGGAATATTATTTGTATCATCCGCAAAATAATGATTTAACGGGATGGGTGATTTCTGAGAATAAGTTAGAAGTTGTTGAGTCTATTAATGGTTGGGTCAGTCCTCGTCTGGGTATTCGTTTTGAGTTAACAGAAATGACATTAAAAATTTTTAGGCCGGATGGGGAACCGTTTGTTTCTTTTCAAGAATTGGATGAGCGTCGCCGGGAAGCTGAAAAACTCAGACAAATCGCGGAAGAGCAAAAGCAAATTGCTGAAAATAAATTTGAGTCTGAGCAAAAGATGAGGCAAGCTGCGGAAGATAAGTTGAAAAAGTTGCAGGACAAAATGCGGGAAATGGGTCTTGAGCTAGAGGAATAGATCGAATTTATCGGGTCAATTTTGGGCTTCCCAGAGGTCTTGTAATAATTCTTGGAGGATTGGGCGAAAGGTTCTTTGCCAGTGACTTATGACATATCCTCTGCTTACTCCTAATTTTGAGGCGATCGCCTGATAGGTCATGCCGTGATATTTGTAGTTGAGAAATATGGCAAGGTTAAATTCTGGTCGGTTTTGGGGATGGTGGCTTTGCCACTCGGTAGAGTTGATGATTATTTCAATACGCTCTCGGATTTCTTCCCAAGAACAGGTTTCCCACAGGTTTTCGGAAGAGGCTATAAGGTCGAGATATTCACGGCGATCGCCTTCTGGTGTGTTGAGGGTATTGTTTAGGGAGAGCAGGGGTTGGCGTTTGGGTTGAGCCATGGGAAGCACCAATAGATTTTATAAGGGATAAATAAATTAGGCGGCGATGGGTATTGTTTCCTTGCGCCAAAGATCAACGTTTTTATTGCGAATGAGAATGTTTAATTCTTTAATTATGCGGATGACAATAATTGCCGCATTCTCTGGGGCGATCGCCGTGCCTTGGGTTTCGAGTTTATTAAGTAAATTGCGTAAATTTTTCCGATAGAAAACTAGCCATGCTTCTTGTACGGCTTCTTGAAAAAGTTCTGGATGGTAACGCTTGCTCTGGTTACGATTGAGTTGTGGGTGTTGGTTTATCAGTCTGTAGAGTCGGGTAAAGTGGCGATCGCCAGAGTTTTGTTGATAGTGCACAAGGGCAACGATAATTTCTTGGTTGAGATCGGTAATAACCATCAGAAAATCACGAGATTACTTTCATGCTTTGATTTTCATAAAAGTCAGAAAGTTTGTCTGGATTCGTGCAAAGTTAGGCAAAACACGTAATTTTGTTGAAGTTTGTGCAAAGTCTGTGAAGGTTGTGACTTTCGGACACTAGAAAGCTTCTATGATTGACGACAAAGGGCTTTCACGTTTTTTCTATGCAGGCTACCCCAGACGACCAGAATCAGTTTGTGACAAAAGTCGCACAGCTTACCCGTACACAAAAACAAGTGTTGCGTTTATTTCTCTCTGGTCAAGATGATGGGGCGATCGCCGTAGATTTAGAAATCAAGGACAGTACAGTGCGGCAGCACATTAGCCGCATTGCCAATAAGTTAGGGGTCCCATCGGATAAGACTGATAAGGGGTTTCGTCGTCGAGAGTTAGTGAAGCAATTTCGGCAATTCGGGATTGATGGTTATACGGTTGCGGATATCCACTACTGTGATGAACCTGCTGTTCCAAAGGTCAAAGATTCTGCTGTTGAAGCAGAGGTAGAACCGAAGCAAGCTTGGCAAAATGACCCAAATTTCGTGGGAAGAGAAGAGGCGATCGCTGAATTAGATCGGCTACGGAAGCAAGGTTCAAAGCTAGTTCAAATCGTAGCTGCTGGGGGGCAGGGTAAAACTACTCTCGCGCGAAAATACTTGTACAGTCGCTTTGACCATGTAATTGAGTTTGCGATCGCAAAAGAGACAAAAGATATTGCTTCAGTACAAAGTCTGCTGGAAGAAAAGCTACGGCAAATAGGAAAAGAGCCGGGACGAGAATTGATGGTTTCTCTAGAGCGATTTAAACAACACCTACAATCGAAAAAAATCGGGATACTAATAGATAATTTAGAGCCTGCCTTAGATGCAACAGGGAAATTTATTGGAGAATATCGTAGCTATGTAGAATTACTGAGAACTCTAAATCATTGCAGCCTAAAAAGTTATTCAATAATCACTAGCCGGGAATTATTAAACGAATCGAGCATTTCGTCTGATGTCTACAAGCTTAAGGGGCTAAAGCTTGAAGCATGGCAAAAATATTTTGAATATCAGTCATTGATTTTTTTAAAAGAAGGAAAGTCGCTTATGGAGATGCATAAATCTTTTGGCGGCAATGCAAAAGCAATGGATGTCTTTAGCGGAGTAATTAAAGAAGACTGTGAGGGAAAACTAGAAAATTACTGGAATAGTAATCGGAATTTTCTTTTACTTGAGCCAACTCTCGAGAATCTAGTAAAAGAACAATTCAACAGGCTTTTAAAGCTAAATCTAATAGATTCATATAATCTTATCTGTAGGATGGGATGCTATAGATATCAAGATGTTTCTACTATTCAAAAAAAAGGAGTCATAGATTTACTTTGGGATACTAATGAAACAGAGTCAGAGAAAGCTATAAAAATACTAAAAGATAGAGGTCTCTTAGAATCTAAACAAGAGAAATATTGGTTACACCCTATTGTAAGAGAAGAGGCAATTCAGAGATTGCGCGTTAGTTCCGACTGGATAAAAACCAATATTAAAGCTGCAGAATCTTGGAGTAAGCAGTTTGAAAAGAGTGATAATGAAAAAGATATTATTTCATCATTTGAAGCTTATTATCACTACTTAAGTATTGAAGAATTTGATCAAGCGGCAAAAACAATATCTAGAACTAAAGAAAGGGCAAACAAGTCAAGATTTTCTTTTTGGACACTTCTTTATCAAATAGGAAGACTACAACAGATTAAAGATTCCATTTATAGACTTATTGACACCCAAGGTATTAGTTATGAGTTAGCTCGACTCCATGATATTTTAGGAGATCTGTGTCTAATGTCTGGAGAAATAAATGCTGCAAAAAACTCTTATCAGAAATGTAGCTTAATCGCGAAGAAACTTGATGAACAAGAGTGTTTTTTTAATAGTGATTGGTTCTCTTCTAAGGGTAACTTACGAGTGACATCCATATTTAATATGGGATTATGCTTAGTTTTTCAGTGGAATTTGAGTTCTGCAATTAAATATTTTGAGGATGTCGTTTTTTTAACTAAGTCACTAAACTCAGATCTTAGATGTCACAATAATGCTCTAGTTATCTTATGTTTTTTGTATTCTCAACTAAACGAAAATGCTAAGTCTCAAGAGTATATGAAAAAGTATAGCTCTCGCTTCCCCGATTATAATAAAAGTTTTTGGAGTATTGGTCATTCCTATATTTTTCATGGTAAAGCTTGCCAAAATCTGAAAAAAAAAGGAGAAAGTATGGAGTCTTACCTCAAAGCATTAGAGTTCTCAAAAAAAGTTGAATATCCTAGAATTCAAGGTCAGGCTTTGGTCGGTATTGCCGAACTTAAACGTATTAATTTGAAGTATGGAAGTGCTTTAATTCAACATCAAGATTCAGTCGAAATATTCAAGAAAATCGGTGGCAAGTGCGACCTCGCTGAAGCTTACTTGCAATATGCATTAACTTACCAATCGATTAGAGATAAAGGTAACAGTCAGAAATATTTTGATAAAGCTTTATATCTTTGGAGTCCAGAGCAAATTAATGCGCCTAAACAAATTGAGAGAGTAAGAAAAGTAATGAATCAATCACTATGATTCTTCTACAAGAGTTAAACCTATATAAATATCCTCAATAGGAAAACTAAGATTAATACTTTGAAGTTCAATAGTGTCACCAGCTTGATAGTTTTTGATGAGCCATTTACCAGTATCATTGTACTGCTAAGACGGCGATTGTAATGATATTGATGAGCTTGTGGCTACTTCTACTGATGACTCGGCTTTCTGGCATCTTGCCAAAATGTGTTTCTAAGGAAGCTCGTAATGTCTCTATTGTCAGGTCGCAGGGCATTTTGATAAACTCCTCTACTTTACCCTTTTCCTGTCTTTATATTTTGATGCGATCGCCCGACGTTCAGGGCAAGCTTTACAATAAAGACTTGATTGCATACAGGTTGACCATGACAGACAGTGTCATTGAGATTCTTTCCGCCGAAGAAATCCGTCGTACGATAACGCGCCTAGCGTCACAAATTATCGAAAAAGCTGGCAATTTATCCGATGTTGCCTTGCTGGGACTGTACACGCGCGGTGTACCCCTCGCACACAACCTTGCCAAGCAAATGGAGCTCCTAGAAAATATTCAAGTGCCTGTGGGAGCTTTAGATATCACTTTTTACCGTGATGATCTCGATAAAATTAGCGTTCGCACCCCTTCGAAAACTGATATCCCCTTTGACTTAAATGGTCGTCACCTTGTGTTGATTGACGATGTGGTGTTTAGTGGTCGAACGATTCGAGCGGCTTTAAATGCGGTGAATGATTATGGTCGCCCGGAGTTGATTCGCTTGGCTGTTTTGGTAGACCGTGGTCATCGGCAGTTACCGGTGCAGCCAGATTTTACGGGAAAGAAATTACCTACGGCAAAGGATGAAAAAGTAAAAGTCTATCTACAGGATGTGGATGGTCGCGATGCGGTGGAATTGATTAAAACTTAGAGTTGGAAAAAGATGCTAGGGCTATGGAACTGGGTTAATGTTTTGAGCTGCAAGACTTTTAGTTGTACGAGGATTTGTCAATATACCCATCGAGGGCAATATGGTCGGATATGTAGGGCCTAGGCTCGACATGCACCATTATTCTGGCTGGTGCGTAGATGTTTTTTAGTTTGGCTTCGACTGCTTCGGTGATGGCGTGGGCGGTGGTGACATCTTCTGCTGTTGTGATGAGGTGCATTTCAATAAAGACTTGTCGTCCTAGTAATCCCCGTGAGGCGATGTCGTGGCAATTGATCACGCCGGGTATTGCCATTACGTGTTGGTGAATGGCTTCGGGGGCGATCGCCGTTTCATCGACTAGCCAAGGCAAATTATCAGTAAGCACTTCCCAAGCGCTGTAGAAAACTAAGGCTGCAACGGGAAAGGCGAGGATAATATCGAGCCATTGGAATTGGGGGAGCCCCCAAACTTTCGCCTGCCAAACGCCTAATAAACCGAACATCACGAGCAATGTGACCCAGATATCGCCCATGGTATGTTTCGCATCGGCTAGGAGAATCGGACTGTTAATTTTCCGGCCAATATTACGCTCATAGAAGGCCACAAAAATATTGATGCCGAGGACGAGAACGAGCCAGCTTAATTCGTTGAGGCTGATATTTGTTTCTGATTGACCGATAAATAGTTTGGCGATCGCCCCTTGCAAAATTTCAAAACAGGCAATCCCCAAAAACATTGCAATACCGAGAGCACCGATCGCCTCAAACTTTTGGTGACCGTAGGGATGATCACGATCAGGCTCTGGGGACGAAAAACGATTGGCAAATAGACCAAGGACATTATTTGCACTATCGGTAAAGCTATGGAGCGCGTCAGCTTGCAAACTGAGAGAGCCCGTCAAAGCCCCAATGATCCATTTCAAACCCATGACGAAGAGATTCAGGCCGAGGGTAAGCCAGAGGACGCGCCGCACTGTTTGACGAGTATCCTGCGGTAAGTGATTGTGAGCATGGTGATGGTCTGACATAGATATACCGACAGGGACTGATTCCAGTGTATCGAGTCTGTTTTCGTAGTTGGTTATGGGATCACCCGATAAAAGGTTTGCTCTTCGGGAAAAATAACAGGCGATCGCCCCACCGTTCTCTATAATCTGGAAGGCGATCGCCCCGCAGCAAAAATCCATAAATAAAATCCATGTCATCCCGCAGCAAAGCCCTCCAATACTACATTTTGACCCGCCTCATGTTGGCACCTCTAATGTTGTTTACCATTGTGAGCGTTGTGTTTTTACTGCTACGGGCGACTCCCGGTGACCCTGCCGATGCAATCCTAGGAAATCGCGCCCCAGAAGCGGCCAAAGCTGCCCTAAGAGAACAACTAGGTTTAGACTTACCCCTGTGGTTACAGTACCTGACCTATCTTGGTCAGCTGTTGAAATTTGATCTCGGCACCTCTCTGACCAGTCGAGGCTTAGATGTATGGCAGGTGATTCAGCAACATTTTCCTGCCACCGTTGAGCTGACTTTTTTTGGGATGTTGGTCGCTGTCACCATTGGCGTGGGAGTCGGCATGCTCTCCGCCTCGCGGCAAGGGACAATCTTTGATATTGGCGGTCGGCTGTTCGGCATTATCACCTACGCCTTGCCTTTATTTTGGATGGGCATGGTGGTACAGCTCATTTTCTCTGTCAAACTCGGTTGGTTCCCATTGGGCACAAGATTTCCTCTGAATATCGACCCGCCCCCCAGCATTTCGGGACTATACACCCTCGACAGCATTCTCACGGGTAATTTTTTGCAACTGCGAACAGCACTCTATTATTTGTTTTTACCTTGTGTAACGCTCGGATTATTACTCAGCGGCATCTTTGAAAGAATTGTGCGGGTAAATTTGCGGCAAACCCTAAAATCAGATTATGTAGAAGCGGCGAGGGCGAGAGGCATTCCAGAACACAAAATTTTATGGAACCACGCTCTAAAAAATGCACTTATTCCAGTCATTACGGTTCTAGGCTTAACCTTTGCGGCTTTGCTGGGCGGCGCGGTACTCACGGAAGTGACTTTTTCTTGGCCGGGTTTAGGCAATCGTTTGTACGAAGCGATTTCCCTGAGGGACTACCCGACAGTGCAAGGCATTATGGTCTTTTTTGGGGCGATCGTTGTCGTTATGAGTTTGGTGATTGATATTGTTAATGCGTTAATTGATCCTCGCATTCGCTATTAAATTGTTCTACTCAAAACCCCGCGAACTATATTCTTGGTTTGACACTTTGAGGGCGATCGCCTCTATTATTTCTTCGGGAAAGGTCGTTGTCTGAGTTGCAATGCCTTCAATACTGCACGGATTGATTCGGTTGTTAAAGACGGATAATTCTCTAAAATTTCAGCTTCTGACCAATCTTGCTTAGAAAGACCCGATAAAAATTCAACAGATAGCCTGGTTCCTCTTACTAACGGTTTACCTGACAAAACTTCAGGGTTTGAAATTATATAATTTAAGCGATTTACAACTATTTTCAAGTCAAAAAAAACAGGCTTTAAAAATCACTAGTATCTTCAATATACTCTTCATGATAAGCCGTTTTCTGAAGAAGCTCTTGCATTCCATCGAAATCCAACTCTCGTAATAGTTGTCGAGCTTTTCGAATACCTTCTTTTGTCACTTCTACATAAGTTCGTTTTCTATAGTGTTTTCCTTTCGTTTGTGGTTGATCAACCAGTCCTTTTTCTTCTAAAAGATCAAGGGTTCCAAAATCCATACTTATCCAAGATTGAATGCTGTAAAAGTTTTGTTTATTTGGCTCTTCATCATTAAAAGTGTGGTGAATGTCCCATCCTGAAATATATAAAATTATCAAATACAATTGCTGCATTAGCTTGGTTTGTGTGTCTCTTTCGATCTGTGATGCCTTACTTCTTTCTTTGACATCAATTAAGCTACACAGCCTATCATATGAGACATTCCATGATTCTCCCCAATAATAGGGATTACTAGTATGGTTAATAAAGTCGCCATCTTTCAGAGCAACAGCACAATATTTATCAGAGAAAATATCTGATTCAGGCATTTCAAAAATACTAATTTCCCAGCCTTTTCGTTCACGAATGCAGTGTATAGTCTTCTGGTTAAGTAATCTTTTCTTTTCTTGCTCTCTTCTTTCTTCTGCAAGTTTACGCTCTCTCTCTTCTTTTTCCTTCATATCTGGAATCTCAAGTTTTTCACAAACTAGAATCCAGAATTGGTCATCTTTAGCAAAAATTTTCTGTGCTATAAGTCCATCGATAAATTCTTTTCCACACAATTCGATTGCTTTATATTTAGTCGCATTATATCCAGTGAATTTCTTGAAATCGTACTTCTTATTCATTTTTTAAAAGTCTTGATCTTGCTCTATTTCTTATTACTTTGGGAAAGAATATAAGAACGCAGTACTTGGTTGATATGAGCCTGATAGCTTTTGCCTTGAGCTTTAAACCAATCCAAAATATCTTGATCTAGAGAAATTGAAATAGCTTGTTCTGTAGGTGGTTCTACAAGTTTTGCATTCTCCCAAAAAGACTGATCTAACTCAGGAATATCAGAGGTATCAATGTCTTCGTCAGGAATTTCCTGTAAAGCCTTTAGTCTGTCGGGCGAGATAGTCATAGTAGCTCCTACGTTCTTTTGGGGTTGCTTTTCGAGCAGAGATTAAACGAATTTTGCAGTTTCTTTCGGTGTGAGCAACAGTCACGATGACAACATTTTGAATTGTGCCAATACTTATTTCTCGAATTTCTCCATAGTCGTAACGCTCATCTATTGTGGTGAATATTCTTCCTTTGAAAACCTCAGAGGCTTCCTCAAAGCTAATGCCATGTTTTCTGACGTTGCGAATATTTTTATCTTCGTCCCATTCAAATTCCATTCAGTGTATAGAAGCCAGATTTACATTTAGTGTAGCGACATCTTTAAATAAAAATCCCCCTGAAATTAATCAGAGGGATAAAAACTTAACCTAGTTTAGTTTTTGATTTTTTTTGAGACTTAGTAGTCGAAGTCACCTGCACCGGGAGCCGCACCAGCAGCATCCTTTTCAGGCTTGTCAACAACGATGCACTCAGTTGTGAGCACCATGCCAGCGATAGAAGCAGCATTCTGAGTCGCAGAACGAGTTACTTTCGCGGGGTCAACGATACCAGCAGCAAGCATGTCAACAAATTCGTTAGTTGCAGCGTTGAAGCCAGTGTTGAAGTCCTTTTCCTTAACGCGCTCAGCGATTACCGCGCCGTTCTGACCAGCATTCTCAGCAATACGCTTGAGAGGAGCAGTCAAAGCACGAGCAACGATTAGCGCACCGGTGAGCTGTTCAGCAGAGAGGTTATCGTTTGCCCAAGCTTCCAGTTCAGGAGCGAGGTGAGCAAGGGTTGTACCGCCACCAGGAACGATACCTTCTTCGACAGCAGCCTTAGTTGCGTTGATAGCATCTTCGAGGCGGAGTTTACGATCTTTCATTTCAGTTTCAGTTGCAGCACCAACTTTGATTACTGCCACACCACCGGAGAGCTTAGCCAAACGCTCTTGGAGCTTCTCGACATCGTAGGAAGACTCGGACTCATCGATTTGACGGCGAATCTGGTCACAACGAGTTTTAACTGCGGCTTCGTTTCCGTCAGCAACGATTGTGGTGTTGTCTTTGGTGATATTGACGCGACGAGCTGTGCCGAGCATATCGATAGTGGTGCTCTCAAGCTTGAGACCTGCGTCTTCGGTAATCATTTGACCACCAGTGAGAACTGCAATATCTTCGAGCATCTGCTTACGGCGATCGCCGAAACCGGGAGCCTTAACCGCAGCAACATTGAGTACACCACGAAGACGGTTCACCACGAGGGTTGCGAGAGCTTCTTTTTCGATGTCCTCAGCGATGATCATCAGGGGTTTACCCTGACGAGCAACCTGCTCAAGCACAGGAACGAGGTCCTGAACGAGGGTGATTTTCTTGTCAGTGATCAAGATGTAAGGCTCTTCCAGAACCGCTTCCATGCGATCAGTGTCGGTGACGAAGTAAGGGGAAGTGTAGCCCTTATCGAAACGCATCCCTTCCGTGATTTCTAGCTCAGTCTCCATGGACTTGCCTTCTTCAAGGGAGATAACGCCTTCTTTGCCGACCTTATCCATCGCTCTGGCAATCATCTCGCCGACTTCCTTATCGTTACCAGCGGAGATAGAACCCACTTGGGCGATCGCCTCGGAGTTCTCAACGGGGCTAGCGAGTTCCTTAATGCGACCAACGAGGAAATCAGAAGCCTTGTCGATACCACGCTTAATGGCGATGGGGTTGGCACCAGCCGCCACGTTACGGAGACCTTCTTTAACCATTGCATGGGCAAGGACAGTCGCAGTTGTTGTACCGTCACCAGCCACATCATTCGTTTTAGAAGCCGCTTGGCGAATCAGAGAAACACCCGTGTTTTCGATGTGATCCTCTAGCTCGATTTCCTTGGCGATCGTGACACCATCATTAACGATTTGAGGTGCACCAAATTTCTTTTCGAGGACAACATTACGACCTTTCGGACCGATAGTGACGGCAACAGCTTCAGCGAGGAGGTCAATGCCCTTCTCTAAAGCGCGACGTGCGTCTTCGTTATAAATAATAGACTTAGCCATAGGGAATGAATTCCTATCTGTAGAGATTTACAAGAAAAAATAAAAAAATCTAAATCACTGGGATTACCTAACAATCACAGAAAATGTTAAGCAACAGTTGCAAGGATGTCCTTTTCGGAGAGGAGAACATAATCATCGCCACTGAATTTGATATCAGTACCAGCATACTTAGAGTAGAGAACCTTGTCGCCAACTTTTACATCAACAGCGGAGCGACTACCATCATCGTTGCGCTTGCCTTCACCGACGGCAACAACTTCACCGATTTGAGGCTTTTCCTTTGCACTATCGGGAAGCAGGATGCCACCAGCAGTTTTTTCTTCAGACTCACTAACCTTGACGAAGACGCGATCGCCGAGGGGCTTGAGGGTAGAAACATTGATGCTAATTGCTGCCATGGATAAAATCTCCAGATTTCTAAAATGACTAAAATAGTTGCGAATGAAAGTTTAGCACTCTCAATCTCTGAGTGCTAATTTAGCCGAGATGTTTCAACATATACAACACCCCGAAATGTACGGGTTCCCGAACTAAAGATTTAGGGCTAGCTGAAGTCGGTTTGGGTCAGGGATTGAGCGGCCTTGGTAGAAAAGGAGAAACGGAGAGAGGGGGAATGGAGACACGGAGAAAGGGAGACACGGAGAAAGGGAGACACGGAGAAAGGGAGACACGGAGAAAAAGTTTGAGCATACATTTTTGGACATTGGCAATACTTTTAAATGAAAAATCTCCCCGTCCCCTGTGCTCCCCTTCGCCGCGTCGTCACTTTAAATTCTTTTTAAGTCAACAGGTCATTTGCTCTGCTGGCTACGATAGTCGTCTTTTGCCTGTTTGCGTGCTTTGCGAGATTTTTTTATTTTCTCTTTTTTGCTCTTGTCAGCTTTCTTTTTATCGGTTTTTTGTCGCCAGTACAGCGCCTTTTGCCACGGCTTTTTAACAATGTCAAAGCTACAGGTAATGGGATAGACCACCGGATACCACTTTTCAGAATCGTACTCAGAGCATTGGAGCATCAAGGTCAGCTCAAAATCAAAATTTTCATCGCGCGCCTCTTTTAATAAATCAGACGGAAAGATGGGTGCCGCAATTTCGTAAATGGGAGTGTCTTGGCCTTTGAGCTTCAGGCTACTTTCAACGGTTAACTTGTCTTCTAGGATTTCCCGCGGTGAGATGACACTACTGGCTTGAGCCTGAAACAGATCAATATTGAGGGCGGGTGGTAAGCGGATGAGGCGTTGGGATTTGCCGTCAAAATCCATTAAGGTACTTTGATTCCAGTGGACGGCAAAATATTGCTTGAAGGTTTGGTTTTCGAGGGTAATTTTAAAGTCGTTTAGCGTATCGGTTAGGGGCGACTTACCAAAGTCAAATTTTAAAGAGAGTTTTTCTTCCAGTCCAAATTTGCCTAGCTGTACCTTGAGAAAGTCTTTATTAAGGACAATTTCGGTCAGATTATTAATCTCCTCAACAATGCTCTGATAGACATACCAGAGCATGATGATATAGACAAACAGGAGCAAAATTTCAAAGCCATTCACAAGCTTAGGGCGGGGTCAGGCCAGCTAAGTGTGGTTTTATCCTAGTGTAAAGTTGCCAAGAATTCACCTAGTTGGTTGTGATGTTGCGGCGATCGCCCTAACGTTTTGGCCGCCAGTAAACAGCACTTTGCCACGGAAGTTTGACAATATTAAAAGGGCAAGTGATGGCATAGAAGCGATCGGGTTTATTTTCCTCCGGGCGGGCAGGCTCATGGAAAAAGACATTTACCCCAAACTGCATACCGCGATCGCGAGCCTTTTTTAACTCCGGAATCCTAAAAATTGGACTGACAATTGAGTAGCCGGATTCTTTATCAAACATCAAACAATTTTCGAGGGTAACAATTTCAACGAGGGTTTCTCCCGGCGCGACAATGCTCAGAGACTGTCCTTCAAATAAATCAAGGTTTTGGCCACGGGGGATACGAAATAAACGTTTCACCTCACCACTAAAGGTGCGAAAAGTGCTGCGCTGCCAGTCCACATAAAGATAGCTTCCTTCCGGCAAGCGATTCGCCACAATGAGCGTAAATGTCCGCATTTCTTCCGCGAGGGGGGTGCGGGAAAAGCCACACTGGATGGTGAGCTGTTTGGCTAAACCAAGGCTTTCTAGCTGCTCTTGTAACTGACCTTGGTTCATTTTGATGGCTGTTAACTGATCTAGCTCTTCGACAATACTTTGGTAGACATACCATAAAACCCAGCTGTAGAGGATAAGGATTAAAAATTCAAAGCTATTGATTGGCATTAGCTGCGTGACTAAACTTGTGCTTCCCTGATCAAAGAAAATGAAATACTGATCAATTTATTGATCAACTTATAGACAGAGGATACGACGAGATCCGAATACTAATGTCATAAAAATCATATCGGCTCATATGGGTAGATTTCGCTGTGGGTTGTGGGGCGATCGCCCTAGGTTTCGAGGGATTTTTATAAGTAAAATATCGACGGCGCAGCATAGAGCGAGTGAGCGATGGTCGCAGTGGGCACAGTCGAAAAAATTTGGATTAAACGGGGCAAAGGAGCACCCATGGATAGCGTTGAACGGGCGGAGCTGGTGCAAGGTAAAGGGTTACAAAATAATGCTGATCAACGGGGCTGGCGACAGGTTACCCTCCTTGATGCAGCGGTGTGGGAGCGAGTGATGATGGCATTAGAAGCTGATCTTGACCCCTCAGTGCGGCGTGCCAATATTCTCGTGCGGGGCTTAGATCTCACCCAAAGTCGCGGCAAAATTTTGCAGTTAGGCGATGGTCAACTCAAAATGCTGAATGAAACAAAACCCTGTGAGCGCATGGATGAAGTTTTACCGGGACTAAAGGCTGCTCTCTATGATAATTGGGGCGGCGGTGCGTTCGGGCGGGTTGTGACCAGTGGTCAGGTTTGGATTGGGGCAAAAATTTATTGGACTGGGGCATCCTAAGCCTAAAAATTCTGGGTGTGCTGATGGGCGATCGCTTTCCTTTTCTAACAGCACAGGAATGTTTAGTATTGCTTATATAGAATTAAAGCTATGTCAATATTTTCATTCATTGACTATCGTCTATGACATTGTTAAACTCAATCTAACTTAATAAAAACAAAAGAGCAGTGTAACGACTCCTGTTCTCCAAGTATTTGGAGAGATCTGCGATGACCGAAGGCTAACCGGTCTAACCACCATTTGGCTGGGATGCTAGTGATTCTTTAAATTAGCCAAAGCTATTGAGTCTTTTCTATATTCTCTTCGGAGAGTTGGGCAGATAAACTCAGGTGCGTACAGACACTCTTTTCCTGCAAAAAACTGTTTTCTCAATTGTCCATTGACACAGTACAGTCTATTTCAAGCACATATCAATATCAGCACACAAACTTGACGCCATCCTCACATGAATACATCTCTTAGTCAGACAGTCTGGCTTGTCCCCTGCTACACCCTAATTGGGATGGGTTTATCGGCATTGTGGATGCCCGGCATTAATCGAAAAATGGGACCCCGCCCAGCGGGTTATCTCAATATTCTGTGCACTATTACGGCTTTAGTGCATAGCTGTGTGGCGTTTCTCGAAACATGGCAGCAACCAGTCCAAAAGGTTTCTTTTACGTGGCTTCAGGCCGCTGGTTTGGATCTGACCCTTGATCTAAAAATTTCTAGCGTAACGATTGGTGCGTTGATCCTGATTACAGGGATTAATTTATTAGCGCAGTTCTATGCGATCGCCTATTTAGAGATGGATTGGGGCTGGGCAAGATTCTATGCAACGATGGGTCTTTTTGAAGCTGGGATGTGCGCGTTAGTGCTTTGTAATTCCCTCTTTTTCAGCTATGTCGTTCTAGAAGTCTTAACCCTAGGCACTTATCTTCTCATCGGCTATTGGTTTAACCAATCACTTGTGGTGACCGGAGCAAGGGATGCTTTTCTGACCAAACGTGTGGGCGACCTATTTTTGCTAATGAGTGTGGTGGCGCTGTTGCCTTTGGCGGGAACTTGGAATTTTGATGAATTGGCTGTGTGGGCGAGTACCGCTGAGATTAATCCAACTTTAGCGACGTTACTCTGTTTCGGCCTCATTGCTGGCCCCCTTGGTAAATGTGCCCAATTTCCCTTGCATTTATGGCTGGATGAGGCGATGGAAGGCCCTATGCCGGCGACCATTGTACGTAACAGTTTGGTGGTGGGCACTGGTGCATGGGTGTTGATTAAATTGCAGCCAATCTTTGCCCTGTCGGATTTTGCGTCGACATTTATGATTGTTATCGGTGCGACCACTGCGATTGGGGCATCGTTGGTGGCGATCGCCCAAGTTGATCTCAAGCGTTCCTTGTCCTATTCCGTGAGTGCTTATATGGGTATCGTCTTTATGGCGGTAGGTGCGCAGCAGGATGAAACGACTCTGGTGTTGATGCTGACCTACGGTGTGGCCATGGCGCTCTTGATTATGGCGATCGGCAGCGTAATTTTGACCAATATCACCCAGGATCTGAGTCAATATGGTGGCCTTTGGTCCCGTCGCCCCATTACTGGCATTTGTTATCTGATTGGTGCAGCGTCCCTTGTGGCCCTACCGCCCTTCGGTGGTTTTTGGAGTTTGGCAAGACTCACTAGCAATTTTTGGGCAACCCGTCCGACCCTTGCGGTTGTGGTTATTATCGTCAATGCCTTGACGGCCTTTAGTGTGATGCGGGAATTTAGCCTCGTCTTCGGCGGTAAGCGTAAACCGATGATGGTGCGATCGCCGGAAGGATTATGGGCATTAGTTTTACCCACAGTTGTGTTAGCAGGCTTTGCGCTCCATACCCCTCTAATTTTGGCAACCTTAGGGCTATTACCCGGCTGGCAACAACTCAATATTTCCCTCGTTGCCGCTTTAGTTCTGTCTACCCTTGTCGGTGGTGGTACGGCGAGTTATTTATATCTCTCCCCCAGCATTGCCAAGCCGATAAATCTTTTCCCTGAGCCAGTTCGTGAGTTCTTTGCCAAGGATCTTTACACTGCGGAACTGTACAGAAATACGGTGATTTTTGCCGTGACATTTATCTCAAAAATTGTTGACTGGTTAGATCGCTACTTTGTCGATGGCGTGATTAATCTTCTTGGGATTGCAACGCTCTTTAGTGGGCAAAGCCTAAAGTACAACAACTCTGGCCAAAGTCAGTACTACGCGATTTCAATTGTCGCGGGAGTTTTGCTCTTTATCTTGGCAATCTTTTATCCCTACTTTTCCCAGCTAAGTTTTTAACATCCTTTTTATTGTTTGATCTGAGAAGCCATGCTGAGTTTACTTTTGTTTTTGCCATTATTAGGGATTGGGGCGATCGCCTTATTTCCTCGACCTTTAAGCCGTATTGTCGCAACAGTATTTACCGTTTCGGCCTTGGCCATTAGTAGTTACCTACTTTTAAATCTTGACCTTCAAAGTACGGTAATGCAGTACACCGAGTTTCACGCCTGGCTTAGCGTGCTGGGTATGAACTACAACCTCGGCGTTGATGGTTTATCATTGCCCCTCATTGTGCTAAATGGCCTCCTGACCCTAGTTGCGATCTACAGCATTGGTGAGGAAAACCACCGTCCCAAACTCTATTACTCACTGATTTTGCTGATTAATAGTGGCATTACGGGGGCGTTAATCGCTAATAATTTATTACTCTTTTTCCTTTTCTACGAAATCGAGCTTATTCCTTTCTATCTGATGATCGCCATTTGGGGAGGAGAAAAAAAAGGTTATGCATCAACGAAATTTTTGATCTACACGGCCATCTCTGGTCTCTTGGTACTGCTTGCGTTCCTCGGCATAGTGTGGCTCAGTCAATCTTCGACCTTCGACTTTGAAAATCTGACCTTGTCGAATCTTGACAGCAAATTAAAACTCATTTTATTGACCATTTTGCTCGTTGGATTTGGCATCAAAATCCCCCTTGTTCCGTTACACACTTGGCTTCCGGATGCCTATGTTGAGGCGAATCCCGCGGTTACGGTGCTACTCGGCGGCATTTTTGCAAAATTAGGAACCTACGGTTTGGTGCGCTTTGGTTTTCAGTTATTTCCTGATGTTTGGCCGACTGTTGCGCCTGCCCTCGCGGTTATCGGTACAGTCAGTGTGATGTATGGCTCCCTCGCGGCGATCGCCCAACGGGATTTAAAACGCATGGTCGCCTACAGCTCCATTGGTCACATGGGCTATATTCTCGTCGCCACTGCTGCGGGTACAGAACTCAGCATTCTCGGTGCAGTCGCCCAGATGATTAGCCATGGTTTGATTTTGGCCTTGCTGTTTCACCTTGTGGGCATCATTGAACGCAAAGTCGGCACGAGAGATCTCGATGTCTTAAATGGCCTGATGAATCCAGTGCGAGGCCTACCACTAACCAGTAGCCTCTTGATTTTGGCGGGCATGGCGAGTGCCGGAATTCCGGGTCTTGTGGGCTTTATCGCCGAGTTTATGGTGTTCCAAGGCAGCTTTAGCCGCTTCCCCATTCCGACGCTACTATGCATTGTGGCCTCCGGTTTGACAGCCGTTTATTTTGTGATTTTGCTAAATCGCACCTGCTTCGGTCGCCTCGACAACCAGACCGCCTATTACTCCAAAGTAATCGCTACGGAAAAGATTCCCGCCCTAGCCCTCACGGCCATCATTCTTTTCTTCGGCCTACAACCGGCATGGCTCACCCGTTGGATCGAACCAACAACCAGTCAGCTGGTGGCCAATGTTGATATCAATCTAGAAACGGCGGCGATCGCCCTAACTGCACCAGATTTATCAAGAGAGAGTCTAGTGGATAACTCGCTTTAAACTTTACCCCCTCAAAATTTGCGGCGTTCTTTTAATTCTCAGAGCAACCAATGATTACTAGTAAAATTGCCCCGTCCAAACACCCCCATGCAGACATTATCCATCGCCTAGAAGCAGGCGGCTCCATGTTGCCCGACACCCCCGAAAATCTCATGCAGATTATTGGGATTTACAAAGCCTATGCCGTACCGATGGATTTCTATTGGCGAGATTTACTTTACATCGCTGAGCAGGTTTTCCTAGAGCCATTACCCTTCTTTAAATACTTTATTTCCCAAGAATACCTAGATCTCCAAAACCACTACGCTGGAGACAATGCCGACCTCCGAATTTGGCGCGGCACTGGCTCAGCCCACCCCGAACTGTTAGAGTTCATGAAAAATGGCGAAACCTTTAAAGCCTCAAAACTCTTTCACCACCTTGCCCACGACCGGGTAAATATGGAATTCGCAGAAGCCTGTATGCGTGCAATGCTTTGGCATGGGCGAGATATGGGTCTCGGCAAATTTGATGCATATCTCGATTCTGACGAATATGCGGCCAATGCAGATCGAGCCATCAAAGCCTACTTCAAAAAGAACCCTTTAATGTTGGGACTGTATAAACTTTTTCCCGAAATGTTCCTCGAACAGGTACGGGAACTGTCCTACTATTCAAACCTCGGTTTATTCTGGGAAGTCATGGCTCCAGTCTTCTTCGAGATGTCGGATATTTATGACGAAGGAGGCTTTAAGGGTGTCCCTGACGCGATGAACTTTTTGGTCAATGGTATCTTTGCGATCGCCGGTCGTCCCATTTACCATCACGTGTATATTGATGGCGAATGCTTCGAAATCATTCCTAAATCCAAAGCCTTTACATGGCTCTATGAAGCAGCCCTGCCCTACGTAGAAGCTGTTTTTTACCGGACATCCCCCTTCCGAGGCACAAAATCCTATAACGCCCAAGCCGGAGAAATCCCCCGCGATCAGAAAGATTTTCACTACGGCATTTTATACGCTGACGTCTTTCCCGTGGGTACCGCAGGCATTCCCCCAACATTACTCATGGATGATATGTATCACTTCCTGCCGCAATATCTTAAGGACTACTACAAGAAAAATTGCCGAGGCGAAGACGATGAACTGATCCAACTCGGTATTACCTTCCAGCGCTCCATGTATAACGTTACCTCCGCTGTTATTCAAGCCCTACGAACAGCATTACTTTATCCGTTAGACGACCCTAATCCCGAACATTTGAAGAAAAACCGCGAGTTTTTTGAAGCGCAAATGGATCGTTTTCTCCGTCCGGAAGCCCGTCTACGAAGTATTCAGTCCCCTAATTATCGTTAATCAATTTCAACTCTTTTTTTACTTTTTTTAATCATGCCAAGCATTGTTGATATCGCGGTGAATACCGAAGGTTTTTCCACCCTAGTGGCTGCTGTCCAAGCTGCTGATTTAGTGGATGTACTGGCTGGCGAAGGTGAGTTTACGGTTTTCGCTCCCAATGATGATGCCTTTGCCCAATTACCTCCCGGAACAGTTCAAACCTTAGTGCAAAATCCACCGCAGCTGGCGCGCATTCTTACTTATCATGTTGTCCCGGGCAAGCTCACCCGCGATGATCTGATTAAGTTAAAAGAGGTGGTTTCGGTAGAAGGCTCACCCATTACTATTTCTGGGGGTGACGGCACTTTTGAGGTTAAAAATGCAACGGTTTTAGCCGCAGACATTGAAGCGGATAATGGCATTATTCACGTTTTAGATCGTGTGATTCTTATGGGCTAATCAATTAATCACAATTAATCAATTGTCCGGCAATATACTGAGTTATCAATAAATTTAGGACGACAAAGTAGGGGATGTGTAAAATTCTAGGGACGTAAACGAAACCTTACCTGTTGAAAAATCCTCGACTTTCGAACCCTAAGGTTTTTGTATTAATCTTGCTAGCTTTGACTATGTCGGGGGGGTAATGTATTAAACCTTTACAGAGTTAGCTCTGAAAGCTTGTCAAAAAAATACCGTCTTTTTCAAGGTCGAAAGAGACGGCTTTTAATTGCTAATTAACGTCCGTTATGGATAAGAATGTAGCCAAAATTTTTTAGAGAAAAGGAGACACGGAGAGGGAGNAGACACGGAGAAGCAACGAAAATTTGCATTTTTTGAAAGCTAGTAGGATTGTTTGCATGGAAACATCTCCCGATCTCTCGCTCTCCCATTTACCGCGTCGTACTTCCGAGCATGCTTAAGCAAAACTCACGTTAATTAATGATGATGGTCAGGCCATCAAAGTTATGATATTTGCTAGGCTCTAAAGCCTTATGGTGTGGGATGTAAGATATTTAATACTGACTAAGCTTGCCGGCTACGGCTATAAACAGTTTAAACATTTTTAGATATTGAGATATTCCTGCAAGGGCTTCACATCTAGAGGCTCAGCCTGTAGGGCACGGATGGCTGCAACTGTTGCCCGCGCACCAGCCAAGGTGGTGATAATCGGCAATTTATAGTCCAGTGCTGTACGACGGATGGCGCGACCATCGGTTTGGGATTCTTCGCCGGAAGGGGTGTTGATAATGAACTGAATCCAGCCATTTTTCATCCAGTCCACGACATTGGGACGGCCTTCATGGAGCTTTAGGACTAGTTCAACATCTTCGATGCCGTTGTCCATTAATGCTTTACGGGTCCCCGAGGTGGCAACGATGCGGAAACCAAGGGACATGAGCTCTTTGACGACAGAGACGGCGGCTTCTTTATTGCGGTCATTCATCGAAACGAAGACTGTGCCTTCTGTTGCTAGTTCTACGCCGGCACCAATTTCTGCTTTGGCAAAGGCTTTTCCGAAGTCAACATCTATACCCATCACCTCGCCTGTGGAACGCATTTCGGGGCCAAGTAAGGTGTCTGTACCTTCAAATTTGTTGAAGGGTAGAACGGCTTCTTTCACGGCAACATGGTTTAGGGTAACTTCGCCGTCAATGCTGAGTTCGTCAAGGGTTTTACCGGACATGATGAGGGAGGCAATTCTAGCGAGGGGACGTCCTGTTGCTTTGGAGACATAGGGGACTGTGCGGGAGGCGCGGGGATTTGCTTCGAGGATGTAAACTTGGGTGTCTTTGACGGCGTATTGAATATTCATTAAACCGACAACTTTTAGGCGTTGTGCTAATTTGGTTGTCCATTCGCGGATAGTGTTCATTACTTCGTCGGGGAGGGAAGTGTGGGGGATGGAACAGGCGGAGTCACCGGAGTGAATGCCGGCTTCTTCGATGTGCTCCATAATGCCGCCGATAACGACTTTTCCGGTTTTGTCGCAGAGGGCATCAACGTCTACTTCAATGGCGTTTTCGAGGAATTTATCTACGAGGATTGGGTGATCTGGTTCTACTTGTACGGCGTATTTCATGTAGTGGTCTAGCTCTGTGTCGGAGTAGACGATTTCCATGGCGCGGCCACCGAGAACGTAGGATGGGCGGACAACAACGGGATATTCAATGCGGTTGGCGATCGCCTGGGCTTCGGCATAGTCGCGGGCAATGCCATTGGCAGGCTGGAGAATGTCAAGTTCGTGGAGAATTTTCTCGAAGCGTTCGCGGTCTTCAGCGGTATCAATTGCATCGGGCTGTGTCCCCCAAATTTTTGTGGTGACAGGGCAATCGTCGGCATTGAGGTATGTGTCGAGGGGAACGGCTAGTTTTAGGGGGGTTTGGCCGCCGAACTGGACGATGACTCCTTCGGGATTTTCTGCCTCAATAATATTCAGCACATCTTCTTTTGTTAATGGCTCAAAGTAAAGGCGATCGCTGGTGTCGTAGTCAGTAGACACTGTTTCAGGGTTGGAATTTACCATGATTGTTTCGTAGCCTGCGTCACTAAGGGAGAAGGCCGCATGACAGCAGCAATAATCAAACTCGATACCTTGGCCAATGCGATTGGGGCCACCGCCAAGAATCATCGCTTTAGGCTTATCGGAGGGGGTTACCTCAGACTCGGTGCCGTCGTAGGTGGAGTAGTAGTAGGGGGTAAAGGCTTCAAACTCCGCAGCACAGGTGTCGACTAGTTTATATACGGGGGTCACGCCAATAGATTTACGGTAGGCGCGCACAGCATCTTCTTTGGTCTTTGTGGCAAAGGCAATTTGGCGATCGCTGAAGCCCTGTTGCTTAATGACGCGCATATCTTCTGCGGAAATATCGGTCAGTGCGGTTTGCTTCATAAAGCGCTCAGTAACGAGCAATTCCGCCATTTTGTCGAGGAACCAAATATCGATCGCCGTTAAATCATGAATCTCTTCGACGGTCATTCCCAGCTTCATCGCTTGATACACCGTAAAGATGCGCTCTGGGTTGGGTGTTCGTAGATTCGTAGAAATTTGGCTGAGGTTAGGCAGGGTTTCTTGGCGATCGCAGCCAAAACCATAACGACCTGTTTCTAGGGAACGCAATGCTTTTTGGAAAGACTCTTGGAAGGTACGGCCGATCGCCATCGCTTCACCCACAGACTTCATTTGTGTGGTGAGAGTCGGCTCAGAACCGGGGAATTTCTCAAAGGCAAAGCGGGGAATCTTCGTGACAACGTAATCAATGGTCGGCTCAAAAGATGCCGGAGTTTGCTTGGTGATATCGTTAGGAATTTCGTCGAGGGTATAGCCTACCGCTAACTTTGCCGCAAATTTGGCGATCGGGAAACCTGTTGCCTTAGATGCCAACGCAGAAGAGCGTGATACACGGGGATTCATCTCAATAACAATCACATCACCGTTAAGGGGATTAACGGAGAACTGAATATTGGAGCCGCCCGTTTCAACACCAATTTCACGAATAATTTTAAGGGAGTAGTCCCGCAGACGTTGATATTCCTTGTCTGTCAAAGTTTGGGCTGGGGCAACGGTAATCGAATCACCCGTGTGAATCCCCATCGGATCAATATTTTCGATGGAGCAAATAATCACCACATTGTCGGCGAGGTCCCGCATTACCTCCAGCTCATATTCTTTCCAGCCGAGGAGGGATTTTTCAACGAGAATCTGTGAAACGGGCGATGCTTCGAGACCAGACTTACAGATTTTTTCGTATTCTTCTTGGTTGTAGGCAATACCGCCGCCGCTACCGCCCATGGTGAATGCTGGGCGAATAATTAATGGATAGCTGCCAATCTCTGCTGCCACTTGCTTACATTCGTCCATATTGCTGGCAATGCCAGAAGGGCAAACGGGTACGTCAATTCTCGCCATTGCTTGTTTAAAGAGATCGCGGTCTTCGGCCATTTCAATGGCTTCTAATTTGGCACCAATCAGCTCGACGTTATATTTATCTAAAGCACCATTTTTGGCGAGGGACACAGCTGTATTTAACGCCG
The DNA here is from genome assembly GCF_001904615.1 of [Limnothrix rosea] IAM M-220. Taxonomy (NCBI): domain Bacteria; kingdom Bacillati; phylum Cyanobacteriota; class Cyanophyceae; order Chroococcales; family Geminocystaceae; genus Picosynechococcus; species [Limnothrix rosea] IAM M-220. Next base: position 6,471 of record NZ_MRBY01000024.1, on the reverse strand, counting down.
TTTGGCCGCCCATTGTAGGGAGTAGGGCATCGGGGCGCTCTTTGGCAATAACTTTCTCGACAATCTCTGGGGTAATGGGTTCGACGTAGGTGCGATCTGCTGTTTCGGGATCTGTCATAATTGTCGCGGGATTGGAGTTCACCAATACGACTTCATACCCTTCCTCCCGCAAAGCCTTACAGGACTGGGTTCCAGAATAATCAAATTCGCAGGCTTGTCCAATGACAATTGGACCAGAACCAAGGATTAAGATTTTCTTGATATCTTCGCGGCGGGGCATAGGGCTTCTAGACTTCCGTACTAAAAATTGTCTTGATTATTCTATCGGGTCAGCTGTCGATTCTTCTCGATTGTGAGGGTTGCATTACGATCAAAAGTTAGATTTAGCTGACAATCGTGATTGTTGGGGTTCGTGGGGGGCGCTTAAGGTGTTTTAAGTTTTGTGGGCGATCGCCGTTGGTCAAAGTTTATAGATCTGTTGTGTCTCAAAAAAAATCCAGTGGGCATTGGGGGATTTTATAAGATAATAAATGCTAGTACTTAAGTAGAATGAGACAAATAGATCTACTACAATTGCGGTTATGAATGGGCGAGCAATAAAGTTTGGGTATGGTCTTGGTTCTTTAGGAACTCGTGCTTGCTTTGATATGGACGCTTTCCCTTGGCTTTTCTACATATTTCTTTTTTGAGGAGCACCTATCTAGGCAATGAAACCTTCAAGTCCTTTCTTTGATGCGTTCATTTCCTACGGACGAGCCGATAGTAAAGGTTTTGCTTTAAAGCTCTATAGTCGTTTAAAGGAAGCTGGTTTCCGTATTTGGTTTGACCAAGAGGATATTCCCTTAGCTGTTGATTTTCAGGAGCAAATCAATCACGGCATCGAAAATACTCACAATTTTTTATTTATTATTGCGCCTCACTCGGTTAATTCTCCCTATTGTCTTAAGGAAATCGAGTTGGCGATCGCCCTGAATAAGCGTATTATTCCGTTGCTTCATGTGGAGCAAATTGACCGGGATTTATGGCAAGAGCGTAATCCGAGTGGTACGGATGAAGACTGGGCAAACTACCAAGCTGAAGGTCGCCACACCAGTTTTCAAAATATTCACCCGGTGATCGGCAAAATTAACTGGGTTTATTTCCGTGAGGAGCTGGATGATTTTGAGGTGTCTTTAGAGGGACTCATTAGCTCTATCAATAAGCATCAGGACTATGTCCAACGCCATACGGAATATTTAGATTTAGCGCTGGAATGGTCTCGAAATCAGCGTCGTAGCCAATATTTACTGACGGAAGAAAAGAGGCGGCAAGCGGCAAGCTGGCTCAAATATCGTTTTCTAGAGGAGCAGCCTCCCTGTATTCCGACGGAACTACATGGGGAATTTATTTGTGAAAGTATTCGTCAGGCTCAGTCCTATCAGACCCAAACTTGTCTTGCTTATGTCCAGGGGATGGGCGATCGCCATGATGAGCTGGTGCAGTCGATTCGGCGATCGCTACTCCTCTCTGGCATTACCATTGCGGACAACCGCGTGAATAATCAAACCCAAAAGGACTTTAATGCCCGCCGCCGCCAAAAAGTTGACTTGAGCGATAATTTTATCTATTTTGTCACCACGGAATCCTTAAAAAATGAATACTGTCAGCAACAATTAGACTATGCGACGGCGCACCATAAGCGGATTATTTTTATTGTTTTAGAGCCGCTAGAAGGCGACCTTTATCCCCACCATCGCGAAGATATTCAGGCGATCGACTTTATTGCCGCCGATGACCCAGAAAAACGTCAGGCAAGCATCGATAGCTTACTAAAATTTTTAGACCAAGATTACTACTACCATGAGCGCCATAAATATCTCCTCGCCAAAGCCCTAAATTGGCAAGAACAACGGCAACTTACCAGTTTGCTGCTGCGGGGTTGTCTGTTGCAGGACTACGAAGATTTACAAAAAATTTCGGCACAACGTAAACATCAGCAATTCACACAGCTGCAAGGGGAGTTTCTCGCTGCGAGTATAGAGCAGGCAACCCAAGAAACGCCGATTGATGTATTTCTCTCCTATGCACCGGAGGATATTGATTTTGCGACTAAGCTCAATGAAACCTTAGAGAAACAGGGCAAGGTGACTTTTTTTGCTGAGTTCCACGCGGATCGCGAATCGGAGATGAGCAAGGATATTAACCGGGGATTATGGGATGCGGCTAATTTCATTTTCATTATTTCGCCAGATTCGGTGGTGTCTAGTGATTGTCTCGGTCAATTTCAAAGGGCGCAGGGGTCAGGAAAACGACTATTAGGTGCGCTTTGTCGGACAACGCCCCAGGATTTTATCCAAAGAATTTGTGCTGATGATCAGCTGATTGATTTTAGTCGTAATGGTTCTGATTTTTATGCGGGCTTAAGTCAACTGGTACGTTTGCTGGATACTGATAAAGGCCATGTCGAAAGTCATACGAAATGGTTTCGCCGTGCGATGGAGTGGGAAAGGAAAAAGAAAACCCGCGATCTTCTCTTGCGGGGGAGTGAGTTGGCGATCGCCCAATATTGGCTCAAGGAATCAGATAAAACCCAGAAACGTCCAGAGCCGACCAAACTCCAGCGGGAGTTTATTCAAAGTAGTGTTGTCGAAAGTCAAAAAAATATTCGTCGCCAAAAAGCTTTATTTGCCGCAGTGAGTGTGGGTTTTGTCATCTCAACGATTTTAGGCATAGTGGCATCGCGCAAATCCTATGAGGCCGCAGTTAGTGAATTAGGGGCCATCATCAACACTTCTGCTGCTTTGTTTTCTTCGCATAATGAACTGGACTCTTTTGTTGAGGCGATGCATGCTTGGCGCAAGTCGCAAAATATTAATCTCAACCGGGGCGATCGCTTCCTCCATGAAAATGTCGCAGATGTCCTAAGTCAATCGGTCTACCAGCTACAAGAATCAAATCGACTGAGTAAACATGAAGCTGCGGTATTTGCTGTCGACTACAATCGGGACGGCGATCGCCTCGTTTCCGGCAGTGCCGATAAGCGCATCATGCTCTGGTCAGCCCAGGGAGAACTTTTACAAATCCTTGGGGAAGTAGGGCCCATTAACAAAGGCCACAACGGCAACGTTTATGCCGTCCAATTTAGTCCCAACGACCAACTAATCGCCTCAGCCAGCGCCGATCGTTCCATTAAACTGTGGGAATTAGACCAAAACGGTGAATATCAATTCCGCAGAACAATTTATGGCTGTGTTTTAGAAACCGACTTTTGCAATGGTCACGGCGGAGAAGTTAATACCATTGCCTTTAGTCCCAACGGCGAGTATTTAGCCTCAGCTAGTGAAGACCGTTCCATTAAATTGTGGGAAACCGACGGTGAATACATCACAACCGTGGGCGAGGCCGCACCAGACAGCCAACATCAACGGGCAGTCAATGAAATTGCCTTCAGTCCCAACGGTCGGTCACTCATTTCCGTTAGTGATGATCGCAGCATTAAAATTTGGAAGCGAGACTTCGGACAAAACAACTTTACCCTCCGGCAAACTATCACCGGTTGTCGTCAAACGGACGTTTGCGATGGCCATCAAGATGAAGTTAAAGGCGTGGCCATTACACCCGACGGCAAAATGTTTGTCACCGTCAGCGACGATAAAACCGTTAAAATTTGGAACCTTGAAGATGGCACTCTTGCCCACACATTAATCGGACATACGGACGAAGTCGAAGCTGTAGCCATTGACACCCACCTTAAGGGCACTCACCTGATCGCCTCCGTGAGTCGCGATAAAACCGTTCGTCTTTGGAATACAGAAGGTACATCCATCCGTACTTTACCCGGTCACACCAGTCGCATTTATGACATTGCGTTTAAACCCAACAAAGCAGCCCTCGCCTCAGCTAGCCGCGATCGGAGTATTAAACTATGGCGTTTAAACAATGAAATTGTGACACCTTTTTATGGTCATACGAGTCGCGTTTATGCCGTGACATTTAGTCCCGATGACCAAATGATTGCTTCGGCAGGGCGTGACCGCACAGTACGACTTTGGAACCGCCAAGGGAGACTATTACATACCTTAACGGGGCACACCGCTGAAATTGAAAAGGTGGTTTTTAGTCCCGATGGCAGACTATTAGCCTCAGCCAGTTGGGATGGGACGGTTAAACTTTGGACCATCCAAGGTGAATTGCTCTATACCTTTGAAGGCCATACCAAGGAAGTTTATGGTGTCGAATTTAGCCCCGATGGCACAATGATTGCCTCACTCAGTGCTGACCAAACGATGAAGCTCTGGGATCTAAGGGGAAATGAGATTCAAACGATCGAGCTGAATGAAGGGCGAGTTTACGATATTTATTTCAGTGCTGATGGTGAACTGATTGCCTTAGCCATTGGCAGTACCATTCAAACTTTAGAAAAACGCGGGAGTGGTCGCCGCACCTATCGTATCGGCAAAAAAATCGGTGGTTGCCAAATTCTCGACGAAAATTGCTACGGCCATGGTGATGATATCGAGGCGATCGCCATCACCAACGACAAAGAGATGATCGTTTCAGCGAGCCGAGACAGCACCGTTAAATTTTGGGATCGAGCAGGGCATCATCTCTATACCTTACGGGGCCATGAAAGCGAAATTGAAGGATTGAACCTGAGTGCAGACAATAAAAAATTAGTTTCCGCCAGCCGCGACAGTACCCTAGTCATTTGGGAAAATTTACCTACTATCAAAGAAATTCGACGTATAGCTTCCCGCGCCGATAGGCCTATCGAGTATTGGGGATCTAATATTAAAAGTCAAAAAAATACAGAACAGGTTAATCAGCTCAATCTTGAAAGTACAGTCCTCAAGGGACATCGGGCCGAAGTTTATGCTGCTGAGTTTAACGCCGACGGTACGATGCTGATTTCTGCTAGCGCAGATCAATCAATTATTTTGTGGGATCTAGAGATCGCCTTAAATCTTAGTGCTCTCATTGATTATGGCTGCCATTGGACTAAGGATTATTTGCAGCATAGTGACGATGAGGCGGCAAGGGCCTATGGCAATCAAGATCTTTGTCGCGATCGAGCCAAACCGAATATCTCCAATCCCGATATCTCACACCATGCGCCCAAGGCTGGAACATCTACATTATGACCCTGACAAATATTGATACCATTCAGTACCTACGCCACGCGCCGATTCTTTGTAAATGTTCGGTACAAGATTTATCAAGGCTTATTCCCTTTATCGAAGAACATCATCTCAAAGCTCAAGATGTCCTATTTCGTGCAGAGGATAAAGCTGACAAATTATTTATCCCGGTCAATGGTACATTCCAACTTTTGTCTGGTAAGCGTCGTATTGATGATGTCTCCCAAGGATTTGTCGGGGAAGAAGCGGCATTAGATATTGATCAGTATTCTTTGACTTGTGTGGCGGCCACTAATGCTACGGCTTTATCCATTGATACAAGCGCTATTAATAAAATAAAACCGGCTAATCCTTTCCTCGAAAAAGGTCTTTATCAGTCGCTTGTGACCCATTATGTTTATAAGAAAAATTTCTTGGGTCGTGAACCAACAATAGATAAAGATGCTGAACTGCTTGCGGAAGGAGCCCAAGCTCAAGTATTGATCGGCTGGATCCTGGCGATCGCCCTACCGATTGTAGTGGCGTTGATTACGGCGCGGCCAAGCTTTGAGATTTCAGAAAGCATCCAACAGTTTTTAACGATTTTTTCGGCGGCTCTGGTGCTGTGGACTTTTGATCTGGTGGCGGCATTTATTCCCGCGGTGATTATTATTTTTTCGCTGCTAGTCTTAGATGTTGCGCCGTCAAATATTGTGCTTTCGGGATTTTCGTCGAGTAGCTTTTTCTTGGCGTTAAGTATTTTCGCGCTGGGGGCGGTGCTGTCTGATTCGGGATTAACCTATCGCATTGTATTGATTATCCTTAAGGCGGTTCCGCAATCGCAGTTTTCCTATAGTTTGACGCTTTTTTTAATTGGGCTATTTTTAACGCCAGTGCTCCCCTCGGCTAATGGTCGCACCCAGTTGGTCACGCCCCTGATGATCGATATGGTTGACGCACTCCAACTCAAAACAACGGGAAAAGGGTCGACGCGGCTAGGATTTGCCGCCTTTAGTGGCGCGACTTTTATGTCATTTCTCTTTCTCAGTAGTAAGCCGATTAATTTCGTTTTGGTCGGTCTTTTACCCTCTCAGGTGCGCGAGAGGTTTAGTTTGCCCTATTGGACTTTGGCGGCTTTGGCGGCGGGGGCGGTGGCGATCGCCGGGTATTTAATTATTTCGTCACTACTATTTCGGAACGAAGAACCCACAACCCTTTCACGGGAAAATCTGCAATCTCAGATCGACATTTTAGGGCCAATGAATAACTCTGAATGGATGGCCTTTGTGAGTATCGCCATCTGGCTCTCCGGGAATGAGTATGCTGAAGTAGTAAAAGCAATGTCGTTGAAACGATGGTTCCATTACTAACCCAG
>NZ_MRBY01000023.1 GCF_001904615.1 [Limnothrix rosea] IAM M-220 | reverse complement strand
GACGCGGTGAATGGGAGAGCGAGAGATCGGGAGATGTTTCTATGCAAACAATCCTACTAGCTTTCAAAAAATGCAAATTTTCGTTGCTTCCCCGTGTCTTTCCCTCTCTGTGTCTCCTCTTCTCTAAAGAATTTTGGCTACATTCTTATCCATAACTGACGTTACTTAGGCAGTGAACACCTAAAATCTAAGCCTATATATTGCAAGGCTTTTGGGATGAGTTTTGCTGTCAATCTGCTTTGGTTTCCTGTTGGGCGATCGCCGCCCCAAAGAAACATTAATCAAAAAACATTAATCAAAATATTTACTGAGAATTGCCGCAAGCTTTGTTTTCGTCTCATCAGGAACATTGTCCTTTGGTGTGAGGATTGCGTACTTTAATGCATCGTGGGCAACAGATTTTGGTGGGTTCGTCGCGAGTTTTGCCACGACTGAACGAATTACTTTTTGAGCATTCATCGCATTTTTCTGGAGATTGCCGATCACCATTTCAACCGTCACACTATCGTGATCCGGATGCCAGCAATCATAGTCTGTCACTAAAGCCAGAGTGGCATAGGCGATTTCTGCTTCCCGTGCCAATTTTGCTTCCTGAAGATTGGTCATGCCGATAATACTTGCGCCCCAGCTCCGGTAGAGATTTGACTCGGCTTTTGTCGAAAATGCCGGGCCTTCCATACATATATAAGTTCCACCGCGATGCAAATCCACACCTTCTAACTTTGATTCTTCGACCGCATCTCCCAAGACTTTTGCTAGGTCTAGGCAAATCGGATCACCGAAAGCAATGTGAGCGACAATCCCTTCTCCGAAAAAAGTGTCAGTGCGGTGGCGGGTGCGATCAATAAACTGATCCGGAATCACCATATCAACAGGCTTACATTCTGCCTTAAGGGAACCTACCGCAGAGGCCGAAATAATGTATTCAACACCGAGAGTTTTCAGGGCATAGATATTGGCGCGAAAAGGGAGTTCTGTGGGTAAAAGATGGTGGCCGCGACCGTGGCGAGGTAAGAAAACGACTGGTGTGCCATCAAGGGTTCCCGTTACAAATTTGTCGCTGGGGTCACCAAATGGAGTTTCTATCGCAATCTCTTCAACGTCCTGTAGCGCTTCCATTTTGTAGAGTCCGCTACCACCGATAATCCCGATTTTGATGTCTGCCATGAAGTTTAAATATTGATTTATCCAGCATTTATTCTATCGACCCTGAAAGGTTTCGATGAGTTTGTTTATGGTGCAAATAATTCAGCAAGAATCGATAGCACCTGTTGTTGGGTCGTCGTCGTAATTTTACCTAGTTTCTTAACTAGGCGAGTTTTATCGATTGTTCTAATTTGATCAAGAATAATTTGTCCACTTTTTCCTTGAAACCTACAGCTAACACGGGTTGGGTAGGTGCGACCTCTGGTCGTCATCGGCGCAATAATCACTGTTGCAATTTTTCGGTTCATCTCATCTGGAGAAATAATGAGGCAAGGACGTGTTTTTTTGATTTCACTGCCAACTGTGGGATCAAGGTTCACGAGAAAAACATCAAACCGATTTACTGCCATTCCCATTCATCGGACTCCCAAAGTGTTTCTGTCACTTCGTCTACTAGAGCGTCATCCCGGTTGTCGTGCATTGTTTGAAACGCATCTTCCCATCCCTCACGAACTGACTTCACCGGACGAATAATCAGTTGGCCTTCATACACTTGGATTTCCACATCATCGCGAATACCACTTTGCTCCAACAAAAGTTTTGGAATCCGGATCCCTTGGGAATTCCCAATTTTGACGAGGCGTGTTTTGATAGCTTCGCTCATAGTCTTTTAATTGCAAAAAGTAATTACATTGTAGTTACAATTCTGGACGAATTTCTTCGGCGATCGCTCATGTTTTCCGAAATTTCTCGGCGATTTCTTGAGAGTTGAACTGCGGCGGGCTGTAAAACGACTGTGTTTTTAGGGTTTTTGGATGAAGAAACTTGAGTTCAGTGGCGTGCAAGAAATAGCCACAATCGCCGGGTAAAGCTGTTTTTTCAGGAGGAGTAGCGATTTTTGGCAGACCACCTGGTGCATAGAGTGGATCGCCGAGTAGTGGAAAACCGATCGCCGCCATGTGAATGCGAATTTGGTGAGGTCGTCCCGTTTTAATATTGACTGCGACTAAAGATGTTTCGGGATGGCGTTCGAGTACGGTCATTTCACTGTGGGACGGTTTGCCCTCGGGATGAACGGCGTGGAGTTTACCAATAACTGGATGGGGGACTTTACCGATGGGGGTGGTAATGGTGAGCTGGTCTGGATAGTCGCCTGCGGGAATGAGGGCACGGTAAATCTTGGTGATTTTGTGTAGGCGGATTTGCTGGCTCAAGTGCTGTTTGCCGAGGGGCGATCGCCCTAGGATCATGAGTCCGGATGTACCTCGCCCCAAGCGATGAATTGGAATAGGCGTTTCATTCGGAAAATGCTTGCGGAGCTGATGGAGTAGCGTATTTTCCAGAAAAAAACCGCCGGGTAATACAGGTAATCCAGAGGGTTTATCAATAATCAAAAAATCTTCTTCTGCGTGAACAATCTCATAATCTAACGGTGCGTCTGGCTCTTCCCAAGGTTCGCGGTGGTAGGCAAGCCGTTGATTTTTTTCTATAAGTTGTTCTGCTTTGGCAGGTTGCCCATCGACAAAAATTTGCCCTTGAGCGATGCGTTCTGACCATTTTGTACGACTGGAATGGCGATAATTTTGACTATAAAAATCCAGTACCGTTAAACCGACATGGCAACGTTTGGGGCGATCGCCATAAATCCAGCCCTGATTAAGCATTTAGGAATACTGGTAAATATCTTTGCGCGGATTAAAACTTTCCACTTCCCGCAATTTTTCATACAAAGCTTTTTCTTCAGGCGTGATTTCCACGGGCAAGACAATTTGTACTTCCACAAACTGATCACCACGATTTCCAGAACTGCGGGGATAGCCTTTATTTGCCAAACGTAGTCTTTGCCCAGCTTTTACGCCGTTGGGCACAGTCATTTTGACTAGACCATCAATGGTCGGAATCTCGATGGAACCACCCAAAATCGCTTCAGTCGGGCTTAGGGGTAATTGGCAATAAATATCTGCGCCTTGGATATCAAAAAATGGGTGACGCGCCACCGTGATTTTGAGATAAAGATCGCCGCCATTAATGCCTTGGTTCCGCAGCCGAATGCGTTGCCCATCCACCATATGGGGAGGCATCTCTACTTCCAGCGATCGCCCATCTTCTAGACGAATTCTTTCACGACCACCCCGATAGGCCTTTTCAAGGGGGAGCGTTAACCGTGCTTCCACATCACGCCTAGATGGTGGCTTTGGTGTGGCAACTTTTGTGGTTTTGGTTGTGCCGGGACGGTAATCGTCGTAATTGCTCGTCCTAACACGGGCTTGGGTTTGCTGAGTTGTTTGACGTTTCTTATCGCCAAAGGGATTCACGCTGCCAATATTGGCGAACTGACTAAAATCGTTGCGCTTATTACGGTTGGGTGTACGACTAAAACCGGGACGGCTGTATTTATTGCCTACGGCGCGACTGAACTGGTCGTATTGCGATCGCCGCCCATCATCGGAGAGAATTTCGTAGGCCTCATTGATGTCCTTAAATTTTTCCTCAGCAACCTTATCGCCCGGATTGACATCAGGGTGATAGCGACGCGCTAATCGACGAAATGCCTGCTTAATCTCATCACTCGAAGCATTCCGAGGAACGCCTAAAATTTCATAATAGTTACGCAAATTGTTCATATTTAGGCGACAGAGTAGAGAGAGCTCTCCAGATAGAATGACGCACGATTAAGTTATGTGTTGTTCATTATGCCGGAATTAACTCCGAAAACAAGGGTTTAAAACCACTCGTCATCTTCATCCCAGTCATTTTCGTAGGGAATATTGCGACCTTTACCTTCGCTGTAGTACTTGCGGGAGACATTTCTTTGTTCGTAGGGGTCTCTCGCAGAAGGCTTGGGGCGACGGGGGTCTGGACGATCTGCTGGGCGACGGCGCGGCGCTGCACCATTGCCATAACTGTTGTCATTAGTCGGTTGATTGCCACTGTAGTTTTGGCGCGGTGGATTGGCTGCCCCATAGTTATAATCCCGGCCAGGGGGCTGCTGTCTTTGGGGCGATCGCCGATCATACTCATAGCCTTGATTGCGCTGGGGCTGCCGCGGTTCATCATAGTCATAATCGCCACGTCCTGCCCCATAACCTGTGCTATAACCACCAGAACCGGGTCGCGAAGCCTGACGAGAATCATAATAATAGTCATCATCCTCATCGTCACCAATAAAAGTTTTCTTGATGGTGCTAAAGAAGGATTCATCCTCATCTTCGTATTGCATCCGCACTTCGCGGTTCAGCTCATACAAAGCATCCTGTAAATCTGCCTGGGCACGATCTAGGCGGCGATCGTCATTTTGCTTGAGGCCTTCCAAAATTTCTTGGGATAAGCTTTCAATACGACGGCGATAGTAGCTAGCAAACTGACTACCAAAATCAAGGGTAACTTCCTTTAATCTTCTCGAAGCCTGATCCGTTAACGCCTTGGCCCGATTACGCTTTTCGACTTTTTCACGGCGCTCACGATCCTGCTGGGCAAACTGTTCCGCATTTTGCATCATCCGGTTCACTTCAGCATCAGTCAGCGTCGAAGAACCCTGTACCGTAATACTTTGCTCACGACCAGTGGTTTTATCCCGTGCCGCCACCTGCAAAATACCATTGGCATCAATATCAAAGGACACCTGAACTTGAGGCACACCGCGAGGTGCTGGAGGAATACCCGTTAATTTAAACCGACCAAGGGATTTATTTCCCTGCGCCATTTCCCGCTCACCCTGCATCACGTGAATTTCAACGACTGTTTGATTATTTTCGCCAGTGGAAAAAATGTCAGAGCGCCGGACTGGAATAGTGGTATTTCTCGGAATGAGCTTTTTCATTACCCCACCAATGGTTTCTAGACCAAGGGAAAGGGGTGTTACATCGAGCAAAAGAATATCCTTAACTTCGCCCCCAAGAATGCCCGCCTGAATCGCCGCACCCACTGCCACGACTTCATCGGGATTGACATTTTGGTTTGGCTCCCGGTCAATAAAGCTCCGCACTAAACCCTGCACCAGCGGAATACGCGTAGAGCCGCCCACAAGGACAACTTCTCGGATTTGTACCGGACTAATGCCCGCATCCTGTAACGCACGTTTAATGGGACGGCGTAGGCGGCTAACTAATTCGCCACTAAGACTTTCAAAGGTGGCACGGTCAAGCTGGGTTTCTAAATGCTTTGGGCCATCCTCTGTGGCGGTAATAAAGGGAAGATTAATTTCCGTCGTTGTAACGCCAGACAGCTCAATTTTTGCTTTTTCTGCTGCTTCGGTGAGGCGCTGTAATGACTGACGGTCTTTGCGGAGATCAATGCCTTCGGCTTCGAGGAACTGTTCTGCTAGCCAATCGACAATTTTGCGATCAAAGTCATTACCACCAAGCTGGGTATCGCCACTGGTGGATTTGACTTCGAAGATGCCGTCGCCCACTTCAAGGACGGACACGTCGAAGGTGCCGCCTCCTAGGTCAAAGACAAGAATGGAAGAGCTTTCTTTTTGTTCGAGGCCGTAGGCTAGAGCGGCTGCTGTCGGTTCATTGAGAATCCGGAGTACTTCTAGGCCAGCAATGCGTCCGGCATCGCGGGTGGCTTGGCGTTGGGAATCGTTGAAGTAGGCGGGCACGGTGATCACGGCTCCGGTAACTTCTTCGCCTAGGTAACGTTCGGCTTCGTCTGCTAGGCGGCGAATAATTTTTGCGGAGATTTCTTCGGCGGCAAATTCTTGGCGGAGGCGGGGACAACGAATTTTAATGGTGTCTTCTTCGGTGCGGCGGATGGTGTAGGGAACTTGTTTTGATTCTGGGGTTAGTTCTGCGTATCGTCTCCCCATAAAGCGTTTGACACCGTAGTAGGTGTTCTGGGGATTGAGGACTGATTGTCGCCGAGCCATTTGCCCGACAAGGAGTTCGCCGTCTTTGTTGAAGCCAACGACGGATGGGGTTGTTCTTGTGCCTTCTGAGTTGGCAATAACAATGGGTTTGCTGCCTTCCATTACTGCGACAACGGAATTAGTTGTTCCGAGATCGATGCCGACTACTCTACCCATGCGCTTTTCTATTCTCCTTGGTGTGGCTCGACAATTTATTTATCTTAGGGTGCGCCACGATTGTTAACAATATTTACTTGCTATTTTATCGGAGGCCTTCGGTTTTTGTTAGGGCTGGATGGTATCGAGGAGTTCGAGGGCTTGGGCTTGGTTCTCGATTTGGTTTTGTTGGCCGAAAATTTCTGCGGCTTTGGTAAGGTCGGCGATCGCCTGTTCTGTGTTGTCTAGTTGATAGTGGGAAATACCGCGGTTGAAGTAGGCTTCGGCAAAGTCGCTGCGGCGTTCAATGCTGGCATTGTAGTCGCGAACGGCGGCCTGGTGGTCACTAATGCGATTGTAGGCTAGGGCGCGGTTGTAATAGGCCTTGGCATGGTCTGGCTGAAGGCTAATAGCGGTGTCATAATCAGCGATCGCCTGTTCGTGGTGTTGGCTTGCTAGTGTGGTGTTGCCATTTTCTGAAGCGATGACGGCTAGGTCGTCGTAGGTATTGCCGCGATTGATAAAAAAGTCTGGGTTAGCTTGGGTGAGGGCGATCGCCGCTTCACAATTTTCTAGAGCCGCATCGTAGTTTTTTAATAAATAGGCTGCGTAGCAACGGTTGCCGTAGGCATCGGCAAATTCGGGATTGAGCTCTGTCGCTTGGCCGTAGTCGTCAAAGGCTGCTTGAAAATCCCCTAAAACATGGTGGCTATAGCCGCGATTATAAAATGCATCAGCATCGGTTGGGTCAAGTTCGAGGGAGGCGGTAAAGGCGGCGATCGCCCCATTAAAATCACCGCTGGTCAGTTTATCAACACCATCGTTATAAAACTGAATTGCTTCGAGACGTGCTGTGTCGCTCACTTCTGTTGTAGAAGGATTCTTCTCTGTAGCAGGCTCTACTGGTTCGCTTTCATTTTGAGCGATTGCTAGCGGTAATTGTGGAAGAGTTGACTGCCCTTTAATTTCCGCAGCGAGGGGTGTTTGGGTGAAGAAGAAGGTGCTGCCGAGAATGACCCAGTATCGAAGTTTCATGATTGTCCGTTCTTTGTCTAAAGCGATTGTTTTAAACTCATATCCGAATCCCCCTATTGTAAGGGTCGAGTTGAGCTCAAATCCTTTCCCTTAAGACTTCGCATCAGTAGATTGGTCTACCGGATCGTCTGTTTTAAACTTTGGAATAATGCCTTTGTCGTAGTTGGAGGCGATCGCCAAAAACGCCCCAGCCAAAATATAAATCGGTAATGGCACAAAAAATCCTTTAATGGATTGGAACAGTTGCACTAATACAAAGAGAACTGCAACGCTTGTTAGCCAAACTTTCATGGAAACCTCTCACCACACCTAGACAATTTGTAGCGCATCCAATGCGGCGATCGCCATAGCGCTAGTGTTTTTACAATTTTGATTATTCATGTTTCAGGCTTTTCAGGAACAAGAGGCGAAATGAGTTCGATTAATTCCGAAATATCATTTTGAACAACATCCCACACCAAATCTAAATTAACACCATCGTATTCATGGACGAGTTTATTACGCATGGCAATAACTTTTCTGTAGGGAATCTCTGAATGTGCTTGGCGGAATTCTTTGGAAATGCGTCCTAATGCTTCTCCCAGAACTGAAATTTCGTAGAGAACAGCTGCTTGGGTTTTAAGGTCGTCTGCAAACACAGATTTATCCATACCTGCCGTGAACGTGAGAATACGCTTTGAGAAAATTAGGGCATCCAGCAAGGAGGCTTGATCACGATTCATAAATCACCGTTGCTGTTTCGAGAATATGTTTGCGACGAATCCAATTCTCACTTCTTTCGAGATCGTTTACAAAAATAATATCGACATCTCGTTTGACCAAGTTGCTGAGCTGCTCTTCTAAGTCCAAAAATTCAGAGAAACTGAGGTGCGTATTGTCACTGAGCACAATCAAAAAATCGACATCGCTATCAGATCTAAAATCATTTCTTAACACCGAGCCAAAAATAGCCAGTTGAGTGATCTGCCAATTTCGACAAAAGTCACTAATGAGATCTTTACTAGTCGCTAAACGTTCGTACAGCTGAGTTGAATCTAGAGAAATCTGATTAGCTTTAATTAATTCCATTGTCGTCTTCAGAACATCGTGAAATTAGCGGTTTGATTACTCACTTTAATCCTAGCGAAAAGCAAACAGCAAAGAACGTTTAGACGATTTGAATCTCATCTAATGAGGCGATCGCCACATCTGCCCCCTCAAGATGCGCCGCCGTCGCGTTTCCCCAACAAATTCCCACTGAACCCCCAGCACCAGCATTCTTCGCCATCTGAATATCCCCCGGCGCGTCGCCTACCATTAATGTTTGGCTCGGTTTTGTGCCCAATTTGGCGCAGGCGGTAATAAATAAATTCGGGTCTGGTTTAAGACCAAATTCTGCACCCATCTTTAATTGGATAAAATCTTCGAGGTGATACATCTCCACAAATTTTTCCACGTTAGCCGTGTTATCCATGGAAAGAATGCCCAGCTTTAATCCGGCATCGTGGCAGAATTTCAAAACTTCTAAACTCCCTGTAAATAAAGGCGAAGTACCACTGCGATCACCTAAAACACTTTCTGCTTCTTCAAAGGCTTTTTTGGCGATTTCTAATGAGTCAAACCAACTGCGCCCCGTTTCTGCAATGTAAGCGGCGGCGGCGATCGCGTTTTCTTGATTACTACCGACTGCTAAAAGTCCGGCTGGGTCAAGATCGCCATCGAGCATGCCAAAGGACATTAGCAACGGCTCACCAACTCCCGGAACCTGGGCATCCACTAATCGAGCGCGTTTTTGGGCTAACTGTTTAAGGAAACTGTGGGAGTCGGATAATGTGCCATCTTTGTCAAAAATAATGCCTGTAATATTTTCAAAAATCTTGTCGTGAACCTTAACCGTGACCATGACCCAAATGCCGCGCAAATTTCTTCCATACCCTAGTACGAATCGCTCGGTAATGGACGACCAGATTTTTGGCCTGTCGCTGAAATCCAATGGCGAGGCAGGTTATCCTAAATCAGTGGTTATTTCAGACGGACAAAAAGCGATGCGGGGAATACTCTGTTTGATATGTGGGCTATTGCTGTGGTTAGGTTTACAGGCCTCCCCTGCAACGGCCATGACCGAAGATGATTATTGGCGCGGCGATCGCCTCACCCGTGAAGCGGTGCAAGCGGCCAAACAGGGGGATTTATTTACGGCGGAAAAGATTTGGTCAGAGCTCATTAAGGAATTTCCCGGTAACCCTGCCCTCTGGAGTAACCGTGGTAATACCCGTGCCAGTATGAGCAATTTTGATGAGGCGCTCGAAGATTTAAACGAAGCTGTGCGCCTTGCTCCCGACGAAGTTGATCCCTACTTTAACCGTGGGGCCATCCTTGAGCAAAAACAGCAATTTCAAGCTGCCATCGATGATTACAACAAAGCCATTGAACTAGATCCTGACGAGGCGATCGCCTACCACAATCGCGGAAATGCCTACGGCAGCCTCGGTAACTGGGAACAGGCTGTGAAAGATTACGAAAAAGCAACCGAGCTTGACCCCCGTTTTGCTTGGGCAGCCGAAAGCTATGCCCTTGCCCTCTACCAAAATGGCGATGTCGATAAAGGTATCCAGCGGATGAAAAGTGTGGTTCGTAAATACCCGCTGTTTGCCGATGCAAGGGTTGCTCTAACGGCTATGCTGTGGGGCAATAAACAATTTGGTGAGGCAGAAAGTAATTGGGTGTCTGCCAATGGTCTCGACAAACGCTACAAAGATCTCAACTGGATCCGCAATATTCGTCGCTATCCGCCGAAGGTGGCTAACAGTTTAGATAGTTTTCTGCATCTCAACTAAGCTCTCTAACAATTTCGGGCGGCGATCGCCTCCTAGGCTTCCTGTTGATCTAGCTCAGAAATCAAGCCACTGAGATGATCCACATCAGCATGGTAAACCTCATTGCAGAAATTACAAGTTGCCTCAGCGCCCCCATCTTTTTCGATCATGTCCTGAAGTTCGTCTTTACCGAGCATCTTTAACGCGCCCATCATGCGGTCAAAGGTACAACCACAGTCAAAGCGAACCATTTGAGTTTCAGGGAAAATATGGAGCCCTTCATCTCCGAGGAGATCCTGAAAAATATCATGTAAAGACTTACCCTGTTGGAGCAATGGCGTAAAGCCAGACAAAGTGCCAAGACGACTTTCGAGCTTGGTGACAAGGGTTTCGTCACGGGCGGCCTTAGGGAGAATTTGTAAAAGGATGCCACCAGCGGCGGTCACCCCTTCAGAACCGACAAATACACCGAGGACGAGGGCAGAAGGCGTTTGCTCTGAAGTGGCTAGGTAATGGGTGACATCATCGCCAATTTCGCCAGACACTAATTCAACGGTACTGGAGTAGGGATAGCCATGGCCAAAGTCTTTCACGGCATACAAAAAACCTTTACCCACTGCCCCGCCAACATCGAGTTTTCCTTTGCTATTGGGCGGTAATTCAACGCTCGGATTCTGGACATAGCCGCGTACTGTACCGTCGGGCCCTGCATCGACAAGTAAGCCACCGAGGGGGCCATCACCTTTGATGCGGAGGTTAATTCTAGACCCCTGCTTTTTCATGCTGGACGAAATCAGTAATGCCGATGCCATGGTTCGTCCGAGGGCTGCTGTGGCGACGTAGGACAGCTTATGGCGATCGCGTGCTTCTTGGGTGAGTTTGGTGGTGATAACACCGACGACTCGTATGCCATTGTCGGCTGCTGTACCGCGAATCAGTTGGTCTGCCATAACGTCTAGGGAAAGTGAACTTTTGTAAATACTATTATGACAATTCCCTGCACCGAAGCATAGCCGAATTAAATCTATGGGGCGATCGCCGAGTTTTGATCACTTTTTGTTAAATAGAATTATCGAGCAATGCGGGTGGCAAAATTGTCAGATCTTGTGGGGGAAAGGGTGCGAGCTTTTAGGATTGCCGCCGCTAAAAACGCATAGGAAAAGACTCCGACAACAGCCAGCAACAAACTACTGTAGGAACCGACAGTATTCCACAGCGCGTGGAGCAAAGATGAAGTCAGACAACCAACGATGAAGATTGTCCACTTTTTCGCAGGCTTGAGGACGCTGAGGCCAATAAAATAACCAAAATAGCCGCTATAGGCTATATGTCCAGCCACAGATCCTAGGATGCGGGGAATCAGAAGTTGTAGCCCCAGCAATTCGCCAGTGCTGATGTCAGCTTGCATTGAGACTTCATTCACAATATTTGGCACATATTGTCCTAGGGTTTCGACGAGGGTAAAGCCCACTGCCGAAGCTGTACCGAGCAAAATGCCGTCGAGGGGTTCGGTGACACCGATTTTTTCGCGCCGTTTGACGGATTTGAATTTATTGCCGATGAACATTGCCACAAAGATCGGAATCGCTTTAAGGATTTCTTCCATCAGCCCGGCTCCGAAAAACATGCCGATAAATAAGGCAAAAATGCCACTATCTTCGTAGAGTCCACCGGGTAAGATCTCGCGAAAGACAAAAATAAACAAATTCACGACGGGTGTCACCAACATCAGCATGGTTAAAAAAGCCGAGCCGATTAAAACCCACCAAGCTTTGCGTTTACCGCAGAGGCGATAGATGTAGTAAAAGGCAGCGCCTGCAATGTAGGTGGACAGCAGCAGATTAAAAAAGACTGGTTCCCCGATGGATGCAAACATTAAAACGACGCAAATGACGGTGAGGATGCCGGGAATTAAATAACCCTTGTGGGAGAGGTCTTTGCCGGAGCCTGCAATGGGGAAAAGTTGGGACAGGGTAACGACTTGGGAATCACTACTAGGGTTTGCACCCGAAGGATTTGAAACTTGGGGCGTTGGAATGGGTGAGGCAACTGTTGCGGCCTGGACTGAGGGGATTATTTCAAAAATAAATTCGGGACCGTTGTCGCCTAACATCAGGCGATCGCCGACCTGGAGGATCTGGGGCGAATAAATTTGTTTGCCGTTGATAAATGTGCCATTGGCGCTGCCAAGATCAGTGATTTCCCAACCATCAGGACTTTGTTTTAAAAGGGCATGGCGACGGGAAACGACCGTATAGAGATTAGGCTCTAGGGCAATGTGGCAACTGGGTTCGCGACCAAACACAAGCTCTTGTCCGGCGGCTAGCTCCACGTCTGACAATAGGCCAACTGCTACGCCGCCTGTGGAAATTTGTCGTATTTTGCCAATTTGTGCCATTGCGATCGCCCTAAAACAAAACCCAAGAAAAAATGAAAGACGGATCACTCCGCCCCGTTATTTATAACGGCTAAGACTGGTCTCAACCGTATAAACATCACGCTATTTAATGTTTTTATTCTTGATTAGCGCGACGGGCATCCATAACGGCTAAAACAAAGGAAATCACAGTAACCGGAACGCTACCAGCCAAAATGAGTTGAGTTGTACCGAAACCTAAATCAGGCTCTCCATAACTCAGCTCAAATACACAACCCACAGCGGCGATCGCACTGACACAGGCCAGTAGAAGTAAAATCGCGCTCTTTGGCGTCATTGTAACCATTGAAAAAACTCCCCTAAGACAACTTGCTGTTAATCATAATTCCCCTACAGGATGAGAGACAAGGAAAGTGCTTTAAAGGGCGATCGCCCGTCCCGTAGAATTTCGACGCAGTCTGACAAATAGGACGCGGTGATGCGGAGATAAAGTGACGCGGAGATATTTGTTTTTGTAGTCGCCTTTAAAACCAAAAAAAATTCTGAGTTATCAGGTATTTGTCCGCGTTGCAATTTGCTCGCCGTTTCTCCCCCTTCACCCTATCTCCGTGTCAGCACAAACGCAGCTTAACCGAAGCTCAGGTTACTTAACATTCTCTTTTGGCAAGGCGCGGTAGACTGAGAGCACGTCACATTTGTTGTCAGATTAAGCCATGCAACTTTCGCCACAGGAAAAAGATAAGCTCCTCATTTTTACTGCTGCCCTAGTCGCAGAACGACGCAAAGACAAGGGTTTAAAGCTAAATTATCCCGAAGCCGTTGCCTATATCTCCGCCGCAATTCTTGAAGGGGCACGGGAAGGAAAGATGGTCTCCGAGCTGATGAGTGAAGGCCAAACTTGGCTGTCACGGGATGAGGTGATGGAAGGTGTGCCGGAGATGGTGGACGAAGTTCAGGTAGAGGCGACATTTCCCGATGGTACAAAACTGGTCACTGTCCACAACCCGATTCAATAACTAGTTTGACTTGATCACAGTTTTCGCGGCTAATTCAAACAGTAAAAGTTCAGTATTGTAAAATTCTTTAGTTTTACCTAGAGGAGACATCTGTAAGCGCTCTGCTAGCCGCCGCGATCGCCAATTATCTTCCCGCAATACCGCGTAAATAATCGGTAACTTTAAAACGTTAAAACCATAATTTAATAGACAAGTCGCTGCTTCAAAGGCAAAACCTTGCCCCCAGCTTGCTTGCCGAAAATGCCAACCAATTTCGATTTTTCCGGTACGGCGATCGCCGTTATTATCTGCCAACTCAACTAACAAGATGGTGCCAATGGGTTGAGCCGTGTCTTTTTCAATGACAGCCCAAGCCCCAGTTCCCTGTTTTCCCTGTAACGTTAGATTTCGGTAGCGCTGCAGCGTTTCGATAGTGGCCGCTAAATTTGGAGAAGGCTCGCGGATAAATTGCATAACTGCCGGATCGCCATAGATCTGATGGGCGGCGATCGCATCCCGTTCCGGTTCCCAGAGCCGAATGTCTAAACGTTTCGCGTTCCACAACTGCTTTACCATGAAAAATCCTGAAAAAAGTGCGTATCATCTCCCCTGAAGCTAAAGACATCGTCAGGAATATAACTACAGAAATATAACTAATCGAAAATAGCCGAAACAATAGCCCCAATAAAAACTTTGTTGCAAACGTCCTAGGGAAAAATCAGTAGAAAACATAAATCTACATGGAACTAATGAGCGATTACAAAGCATCAATTTTGATTGTTGATGACACACCCAATAATTTGCGTTTGTTATCTGAGCTTTTGACGCGGCAAAATTACAAAGTAAGAAAAGCAATTAACGGCTCAATGGCGCTACAGTCCATCGTGAAACAGCCACCAGATCTGATTTTGCTCGATATTCAAATGCCAGATATGAGTGGCTATGAAGTCTGCCGCCAGCTTAAAGCTGATGGTACAACTACTTCAATTCCTGTCATTTTTATCAGTGCTCTCAATACAACGAAAGATAAGGTCAAAGCCTTTGGTCTCGGTGCTGTGGACTATATCCCCAAACCCTTCGATGAAAATGAAGTGCTTGCCCGGGTGAAATGCCAATTAGAACTTCAGGAGCTACGTCTCAATCTTGAAACGAAAAATCGCACTCTCAAGCAAGCGATGAAAGACCTCGAATTAGCCTTACTTGAGTCTAGAATGCTACGCACCGACCTAGAAAGAGCAAATCAAGAACTAATCGTCGCTAACCATAAACTGGGAGAACTGGCGATCGTTGACAGCTTGACCCAAATTCCCAATCGCCGTCGCTTTGATGAATATCTCGATAAAGCTTGGGAAGACTGTCTGAAAGCCAAGAAACCACTCGGTTTGATCCTTGGTGATATTGATTGTTTCAAGCGTTATAACGATTACTATGGCCATCATATGGGTGACCATTGTCTTTACGCTGTAGCTCAAGCGGTTAAACAAAGTGTTGTGCTTGCCCGGGATCTACCGGCACGTTACGGCGGCGAAGAAATTGCGGTGATTTTGCCCAATGCCGGTATTGAGGAAGCTAGGGTTGTGGCGAACCGTATCCTTAAAGAAGTGCAGGCTTTAGGGATTGAACATCGCGCATCTGATGTGAAAAATATTGTCAGTATTAGCCTTGGGGTTCACTCTCTTATTCCCAGCGTAGATAAAACGATTGGTGGGTTTATTACTGAGTGTGATCAGGCTCTGTATATTTCTAAGGAGCAGGGACGCGATCGCCTAACGGTTTTTTCCAAAATTTCAGCCAGTTGAAGCAACAAAATAGTTTTGCAAAGGGACTTGATTTAAAGGCGGATAAAACAGCCTAAAATTAAATGATGCCTGTGTGATTGGAGTGAGGTAACGCGTGAATTTTTTTGAAATGATCAATCGGGGCGGTCCCGCTATGTGGCCGTTAATATTACTGTCAATTATGGCTCTCAGTACCATCATCGAGCGGCTCTGGTTTTGGTGGAAAGTCATTCAGAAAAGTCAGCGTGTGCAGGACAAAATTCTTGATGCAGCCCATTATCGATGGCAGGCTGTGAGTGAGATTGCCCGCACTTGCCGAGAACATCCCCTTGGTCGATTCCTTTATGCTCCTCTACGGCAGGAATGTAGCGATCCAGAGATTTTTCATTTGGCTTTGGAAGCTGCTGCCGATGAAGAATTAGCGTTGATGCGTCGCGGCGAAAAACTTCTAGAGGCAGTGATTGCCCTATCACCGTTATTGGGTTTGCTTGGTACGGTTTTAGGTTTGATTAATTCCCTTGGTTCCATTCGGCTTAGTGATCTTGGTACAGATTCAACGGCTGGTGTGACCCTTGGTATTGGTGAATCTTTGATTTCGACGGCATCGGGGTTGATTGTCGCCATTGTTAGTTTGGCGTTTTATCGTTTATTCCAAGCACTATCTAGTAATCAGGTGCGGTTGTTTCGCCAAGCGGGCAGTGAGTTAGAGGTGCTTTACCGTCAAAATTTTATTGATGGTTTACCTAAGCCTGCGGTTACCTCGGAAGCTGAGCTTGTCAATGCAACGGTTGAGACTAATGTCGAGGAAGGAGGTGCGGCGGCGATCGCCTCCGTAGATTCAGAGGATGAGCACCATGAGTAATGAACGCCCGACTCCGCCGTCTAATACCAAGCTCAATACCCTTGGTTTGCGACCATTTAAGCTTTGGCAAGAGGAATCTACACCGGATTTTCGCATTGAAATTATTCCGTTAATTGACGTGATTTTTTGCGTTTTAACGTTTTTTATTTTGGCGGCGGTAAATCTTTCACGGCAGCAGGCGATAAATCTTGATTTGCCTATGGCGAATAGTGGCACTGTTCAGATGCCTAATATGGCGATCGTGAGCTTGACAGATTTTGGTCAAATTTATGTTGAAAAACAGCTCATTCAAACCCAAGCGCAGTTCACTCAAATTATCGAAGATTACCTAGAGCGCAATCCCGAAGGTTTGGTGATTCTCAATGCCTCAGAAAAACGTTCCTATCAAGAGGTGATGCAGGTTTTAGATTGGCTAAAATCCATTGGCGGTACAAGGGTTGCGTTGGGGACGATGTCCGGTTCTCAACAGGTCATGCAAAATCTTGATGGCTTTTTTGATGAAAATCAAAATCCCGGTGTTACCCCCGTGAACCCCACAATTCCTCGTGTCCCAACTTTCCAGCCATCTAATGATTTTGAGTTTGAGCCGCTAGAAAGTGGAGAAACTTTACCTGCACCGGATGGTTTTGAGTTGGAATTGCAGCCATTAGAAGAATTTGGTGCACCGCCTAGTCCGGACCAGATTGAAGCTGAGCAATAGCATTAATAACTTTTTGGTGAATTTTTTCTGGTGCTTGGGTGGCATCGAGCTTTAGCCATTGACCTGTATATTCGGCAAAAATTTGTGCGTAGTTGTTGCGGACTTGGGTGAGTTTAGTCTGTGTCTCGTAAATTTCTTGGTGCGATCGCCGATTGACTCTCTCTAAAGCAACTTCTACGGGCAAATCAAAATAAAACACAATATCGGGATTGGGAAAATCTTGATTCAGACGATAAATAAATTCGTATTCTTCGGCACTATTGGCGTTGTAGGCGAGGGAAGAAAAATAGTAGCGTGTCGTAATCACCTGTGTGCCAGCTTTGAGGAGTTTCATGACACCGTCAATTTCGTTATACAAATGGTCGTGGCGATCGCCAGCAAACAGATAGGCCATTTGGCGATTAAATTGCACAGGATCTGTTGTAAAACGAATCCGTTGGCGGAGGGCTTCTCGCACCAGATTACCGATCATGCCGTTAGAGGGTTCTGGGCTGAGGACGGCGGCGATATTTAGCGCCTGAAAATGTTGATATAAAAGCTCGGCTTGGGTGGAGCTACCTGACCCGTCAATTCCTTCAAAAACGATAAATTTTGCGTCCATTACCAACAAATCTCCGCCGCTATCCCCGAATATTCTAGGAGATTCTGCCACGACTTAAAGGTTTGCTGGGTTTGAATCAAATCTCGGCAATGGTAGATCAATTTGCCAGAGCGATCGCCGAGCACAGTTGCCCCTAATATTTTTTCTTCTTTAGACAGCCACAACTTAATTGTTACATCGAAGGGGAAACGATGCTGATCAACATAATCTAAGTAAAACGTTTTTTCGAGGGTAATACCATCGCTCGGTAAATCTTTTGGCTGATAACCCACATGGTCAAAAGGGTAAGGCTCAAACAATCGATAGGGCACTAAATGATAGGGACAAAGTTGTGCTTTTTTTGCGGTAATTGATTGGGCAAGGTAACTAGTTTCGGCGATCGCCACCTCGGTTAAATCATAGCCTCCTAACACTGAGCCACATCCATAAATATTAGATGCCGGTGCTTGCAGTCGATGGTTAACCTTCAGCCATGGTTGCTTGCCTCGAAAACAGCGCGGCGGCAAATTTAAATGGGTAATATTTCCCTGTCGGCGATCGCCATCGATAATGTTGATATCTTTTCGATTAAGAAGTTTAGCTATGTCTGACGCGGCAGGATTCCGATAAATTTCAATGCCTTCAACTTCAAGAAAGGTTTGGAGACGATGGGTGAGTTGTTGATCTTCCGCACTGAAAAACTGAAAGCCCAGTAAAAATTGAACCTGTTTGCCTTGTTTGCAAAGGGTATAGGCAAGGGCTAGCAGCGCAGGTGTAATGCCCTGAAAAAGAATTTTCGGCCGAAGCTTTTTCCAAGTTTGTGGCTGTAAAAAATCGGGAAAAGTTAAGTGTCGTGGATCATCCGTTTGTTGCCAAACTGTACCTGTGGCGATCGCATAATTGTTTCCTTGAAATTCTCGTTTTTCTGTCACAAAAACAGGGTTAGGTCGCCAGTGAAATTTGCCCCTTTCTGGCACAACATCCACACCTTTTTCGATTAATTTAGCAAGCGGCTCATAAAAATCCGTTGGGGCGATCGCCGCCGTTATTTCTGTCTGTAACTGTTCCCAACTTGTAATTGCGTTATGCAATAAAACTCGTTCTAAAGCCCGTAACTGAATATCCTGTAATGGCTGAGAAACTTGCTGAATTAAAGCCACTCGCTGACCTTCGGCGATCGCCTTTTGAGCAAGATTTAACCCCGCCCGTGTCGCCCCAATAATGACCAAATCATAGTCCACTGTTTCTAAAAATATCCTTGCGCCATTACCAAAGCCACATCATAACCCTTCGCCCCATTTCACCCAAGATTTAGCCAAAGAAAAATCCCCCAGAAACTGGAGGATTATCACCATCAAACAAGCTGTAATGAATTAAATGGTTTTCTGCAATTGAGCAAAAAAGAAATTAATTTGCTTCTTCGCGAGCAGCAGCAGCTTCATCGGGGTGGATACCGAGGCGAGTTAGATTAATGCGACCTTTATTGTCGATTTCGCGGACTTTAACAACCACTTCATCACCGACAGCCACTTCATCCTCCACCTTGCCGACACGCCCTTCCGCCAATTGCGAAATGTGGATCATGCCCTCTTTACCCGGGAGAATTTCGACAAACGCACCAATTTGAATAATGCGAGTCACCTTACCAAAGAAGACATCGCCTTCACCCAATTTACGGGTCATATTCACGATCATCTTCTTCGCATTCTCCGCATTTTCAGACTCAGAAGAGGCGATCGTTACCGTACCATCGTCGGCAATATCAACCTTCGCGCGGGTCTGCTCAGTAATACTTTTAATCGTTTTACCACCCGGTCCAATAACCATACCAATGAGATCGGGATCAATCTTGATGGTAAGTAGACGTGGCGCAGAGGGAGACAGCTCTTTAGGCTTATCGATAACATCAGTCATCTTCTCCAAAATATGGAGGCGAGCAGGTCGCGCTTTGTTAATAGCTTCGGCAATTACATCGACTGCAAGACCTGTGATTTTCATGTCCATTTGCAGGGCCGTAATACCGTCGGCTGTTCCGGCCACCTTAAAGTCCATGTCACCAAGGAAATCTTCGATCCCCTGAATGTCCGTCAAGATACGAACTTCATCGCCTTCTTTAATCAGACCCATGGCCGCACCACTAACTGGCTTGGCGATCGGTACACCTGCATCCATTAGCGATAGGGTGGAGCCACACACAGACCCCATCGACGTGGAGCCATTGGAAGATAAGACTTCCGAAACCACCCGAATGACGTAGGGAAATTCATCTTTTGCTGGCAATACAGGGATTAGAGCACGTTCCGCTAAAGCGCCATGACCAATCTCCCGACGACCCGGCGATCGCATGGGGCGAGTTTCACCAACAGAATAAGGAGGAAAATTGTAGTGGTGGAGATAACGTTTCTCATCAGAAGGATGCAGATCATCCATATCCTGAGCATCACCGGGCGTTCCTAAAGTCACAATCGATAAAACTTGAGTTAAACCACGATTAAACAAGCCACTACCGTGAACAGCACGGGGAAGAACCGATGTCTTACAGGAGATGGGACGCACCTCATCTAATTTACGACCATCAACCCGCACACCATCCTCAACGATCTGCGATCGCATTAACTGTTTAGTTAAAGCTTTAAACGCATTACCAATAAGCTTTTTGTTCTCTTCAGTTTTGACGCGCAGCTCACTGTCTTCCGGCATCGCTTCAATCGCTGCCACGACCTCGTTTGCTTTAATTTCATCTAGTGCCGCATCACGACCGCTCTTATCCAGATCAAATTGGCTTAAGACCTGTTTGATTTTTTCTGAAGCTTTCTCTGCAATAAATGCATCTAAAGTCTCATCCTTTGCGGGGGGCTCTGCTGTAACAATTTCGATGCCCAGTTCTTTAATCAGCTCAACTTGGCTGTCAATGAGTTCTTGGATAGCTTCATAGGCAAAATCGATCGCCTCGATCATATCCTGTTCAGGCAGTTGATTTGCACCAGCCTCAACCATGATCACACCTTCCGGTGTACCCGCCACAACGAGATCCAAATCGCCACCGAGAATCTCACGGTAAGTTGGATTCAAAATAAAATCGTCACCGACCAATCCCACTCTCACAGCAGCCATTGGCCCATGGAACGGTAAACCAGCCAGTAATGTTGCGACAGACGCACCAGTTACCGCAAGCACATCAGGGGGCACATCCTCATCCATCGATAAAGTCGTTGCCACAATTTGAATGTCATCTCTTAGCCACTGGGGAAAAAGTGGACGCATTGGACGATCAATCAAGCGAGAAATCAAAGTTGCTCGTTCAGGAGGACGACCTTCTCTTCTTAAAAAACCACCTGGAATACGACCGGCTGCATATAATCTCTCTTCGTAATCTACGAGTAGCGGTAAAAAGTCAATGCCTTCTCTTCCCGCTGCCGTTGTTGCATTTACTAGGACTGCCGTTTCTCCTGATTCGATGAGTACGGAGCCACCAGCCTGAGGCGCTAGCAAACCTGTTTTTAGTCGAATCTCTCGCCCATCGAAAGATATCGACTTTGTAAACTCTTGCATTATTGCGTTCTTTCCTTTTTATGTATAATCGCTTTTCTCTGTTCTGTGGCAATCGTAACACTTTATGCTGTCCCAGACGGCGATCGCCATACTCTGCAACCATGCAAACAAATTAAAACTTTTTCTTGCATATATGCCGAAGCTTAGTCTATAATTGCTGCTTGTGACTAATCGCACACCTTTTCTTGAGTAATGACGGATACATTTTGCCCCCACGGCAGAAAAAATAAGTCCCGTCACATTTGAGGCATTCGCAATTAAAACTGCCTAGATTAGTCAGCTAGACCCCCGGTAACTCATTTAGGCACACTTAACGCCTAGAGTATATCGAAGCCAAAGCGTTTGCAGTCGTTTTCGGATACTGGAAGCAACCTTGTTTTTAAGTCCTGAACGAAACGTGCTTTGAACAGCACCTGCATCCACCAGTCTTTCAGAGCCTTAAAAACACTCTGAATACTCTCAAGAGTAGAAGACAAGAACCACAACTCTTTACTAGAGCGGTTCATATTATTTCTGCTCAATTTTTAATGTTGTCTATTAGTAGATAAGAGGTCTTTGTTCCGTGTCACTCGGTATCCTCGGCACTAAACTCGGTATGACCCAGATCTTTGATCAGGAAACAGGAGCTGCAATTCCCGTAACCGTCATTCAAGCTGGACCTTGTACCGTTACCCAAGTCAAAACCTCTGAAACAGATGGTTACACATCCGTACAGATAGGTTACGGCGACGTAAAAGAAAAGGCTTTGTCCAAACCTGAACTGGGACACCTTAGTAAAGCTGGTGCAACACCCTTGCGTCACTTAAAGGAATATCGTCTTGACGATGCATCCTCCTACGAGCTCGGGCAGTCCGTTACCGCAAGCATCTTTGAAGCAGGTCAAACTGTCGATGTTTCCGGCAATACGATTGGTCGTGGTTTTGCAGGTTACCAGAAGCGTCACAATTTCAAGCGCGGTAATATGACCCATGGTTCTAAGAACCACCGTCTACCCGGTTCTACCGGTGCAGGCACGACTCCCGGTCGCGTTTACCCCGGTAAGCGTATGGCTGGTCGTTATGGCGGCACAAAAATTACCGTACGTAAACTCGAAGTTGTTCGTGTTGACGAAGAACGCAACCTCTTGCTGATCAAGGGTGCTGTTCCGGGTAAAACTGGCAATCTATTGAGCATTGCACCTAGCAATATCGTAGGCCAGTAAAAAAAAATAAAGTTAGTCATTTCGGCTCAAATTCCATCGAGCTAAATATCTAAACTATTTATTTGATTTCAATATGTAATACAGCTCAGGCTCTGTGGCCTTGAGCACCAGATAACCGATAATCCGATACTTCATCACTATGGTTAACTGCACCGTAAAAAATTGGCAAGGAGACGAAGTTGGCCAAGCCAGCCTCGATTTCAAGACAGCCAAAGAAGAAAATGCATCGCACATTGTGCATCGCGCCCTTGTGCGTCAATTAAATAATGCCCGTCAAGGTACATCCTCTACCAAGACTCGTTCTGAAGTCCGTGGTGGTGGCCGTAAGCCTTGGCGTCAAAAAGGTACTGGCCGCGCCAGAGCTGGTTCCTCCCGCTCTCCCTTATGGCGTGGTGGTGGTGTAATCTTTGGCCCCAAACCCAAAGAGTACAACATTAAAATGAATCGCAAAGAACGTCGCTTGGCACTGCGCACTGCATTCCAAAGCCGCTCTGAGGATTTAGTTGTTGTTGAAAGCTTTGCTGCGCAAC
Organism: [Limnothrix rosea] IAM M-220; assembly: GCF_001904615.1. Lineage (NCBI taxonomy): Bacteria > Bacillati > Cyanobacteriota > Cyanophyceae > Chroococcales > Geminocystaceae > Picosynechococcus > [Limnothrix rosea] IAM M-220. Next base: position 34,564 of record NZ_MRBY01000023.1, on the reverse strand, counting down.
TAGCTGCCCCTAAAACAAAGGATTTGCTCGCTGCGATGAGCCGCTGGGGCGTTGAATCCGGAGAGAAGGTGTTGTTGATCATGGACGAATTGACAGAGAATGTTTATTTGTCAGCGCGTAATGTTGCTTCCTTGAAGCTCATTCCTGCAAATGGCTTAAATGTTTTTGATATTCTCAATGCCAATAAAATTGTTGTGACATCTGAAGCGTTGGCAAAGATTCAGGAGGTTTACAATGACTAGTCGTGTCCAGTCCCGTGACCTTGCAGATTTGATTCTGAAGCCAATTGTGAGCGAAAAAGCAACAATCCAGCTTGAAGAAAATAAGTATGTTTTTGATGTTGTTTTAACAGCAACTAAAACAGATATTAAAGCTGCTATTGAGAGCTTATTTGAAGTCAAAGTTGTCAAGATTAACACTGCGCGTTTACCTCGTAAAAAGCGTCGTGTTGGCCGTTTCATGGGTTTTAAATCTCAATATAAGCGTGCTGTTATCACCTTGGCAGAAGGGGACACAATCACTTTGTTCCCTGAAGTATAGTCGTCATTTACTTGAATAAATCATGGGTATTCGTTCATTTAGACCATATACTCCGGGAACTCGTCAGGCTACTGTCTCCGACTTTTCGGATATTACTAAATCCAAACCAGAAAAATCGCTTACTAAGTATAAGCATCGTAAGAAAGGTCGCAACAATCGTGGTGTGATTACTTGTCGCCACCGTGGCGGCGGTCATAAGCGTTTGTATCGCATGATCGATTTTCGTCGTGATAAGCGTGATATTGCTGCTGAAGTGATCGCGATTGAATATGATCCAAACCGTAATGCTCGTATTGCTCTTGTGCGGTATGAAGATGGTGAAAAACGCTATATTCTTCAGCCGGCTGGCTTAGATGTTGGTGACACAATCACTGCTGGTGAAGATGCTGCTTTTGAAGTGGGTAATGCTTTACCGCTTTATAAGATTCCCCTTGGTACTGAAATTCACAATATTGAGCTCTATGCTGGACGCGGCGGCCAAATGGTTCGCACGGCTGGTGGCTTTGCTCAGTTGGTTGCTAAGGAGGGAGATTATGTCACTATCAAGCTGCCTTCGAAGGAGGTTCGCATGGTGAGAAAGGAGTGCTACGCAACAATCGGTAAGGTTGGTAATGCTGAAGCTCGTAACCTCAAGCTTGGTAAGGCTGGCCGTACTCGTCATCTCGGTCGTCGCCCCCAAGTTCGTGGTAGTGTCATGAACCCTGTTGATCACCCCCATGGTGGTGGTGAAGGTAGAGCGCCCATTGGTCGTAGTGGCCCTGTAACACCTTGGGGTAAACCCGCACTCGGTAAGAAGACGCGTAAGAAAAAGAAACAAAGTAGTTCTTTGATTGTTCGTCGTCGTCGTTAATCCCTTTTTGTTCATCACACTCGATTAGAAAGTTATGGGTCGTTCATTAAAAAAAGGTCCGTTTATTGCGGACAGTCTCTTGAAAAAGATTGACAAGCTTAATGCTGCTGGTGATAAGCAGGTCATTAAAACGTGGTCTCGGGCTTCGACGATTCTGCCTCAGATGGTAGGTCATACAATCGCCGTTCATAACGGTCGTCAGCATGTACCTGTCTTTATTTCTGAGCAGATGGTGGGTCACAAGTTGGGCGAGTTTGCGCCAACTCGGACTTTTAAAGGCCATGCCAGAAGTGATAAGAAAGCACGTCGATAAGGGTTAATAACAAATTATGTCTATCGATACTACAAACGAAGTTAAGGCGATCGCCCGCTATATCCGGATGTCTCCTCGTAAAGTAAGACGAGTGTTGGATCAAATCCGTGGCCGTAGCTATCGCGAAGCTTTAATTATTCTCGAATTTATGCCCTACCGCGCCTGCGAACCGATTCTAAAAGTTCTCCGTTCTGCTGTCGCCAATGCTGAGCATAATGAAGGGCTTGATCCTTCCAGTCTCATTGTGAGCACCGCCTTTGCTGACGCTGGCCCTGTGCTTAAACGATATCGTCCCCGTGCCCAAGGTCGTGCCTTCCAGATTCGGAAGCCTACTTGTCACATTACCGTTGCAGTTGCCCCCGACGCAGCTGAATAGTTACACCTCGTTTAAACGAATTGTCAATATCGCAAAGGAATAAGCCGTGGGACAAAAAATTCATCCAGTTGGTTTCCGTTTAGGAATTACGAAAGAGCACTTATCTCGTTGGTATGCTGACTCTAAGCAATATCCTGAACTTCTCCAAGAAGATTACAAAATTCGTCAGTACGTTGATGCCAACCTCAACAATGCTGGTATTTCCAAGGTATTGATCGAGCGTAAAGCTGATCAAGTCGACCTCGAAATCCATACTGCTCGCCCCGGTGTCGTTGTCGGTCGTGGTGGTTCTGGTATTGAAGCTTTGCGTACTGGTCTTCAGCAAACCCTTGGTGACCAACGTCAAATTCGGATTAATGTTGTTGAGGTTGCCCGTGTTGATGCGGATGCTGCCTTAATTGCAGAATACATCGTTCAACAGTTAGAGCGTCGTGTTTCTTTCCGTCGTGTTGTTCGCCAAGCTGTGCAAAGAGCTCAAAGAGCCGAAGTTCAAGGAATCAAAATTCAAGTTAGTGGTCGTCTGAATGGTGCAGAAATTGCCCGTACAGAATGGGTACGTGAGGGGCGAGTTCCTCTTCATACCTTGAGAGCTGACATTGACTATTCCTATAAAACTGCTCAAACAATTTACGGCATTCTGGGTATTAAAGTTTGGATTTTTAAAGGTGAAATCATTCCTGGTCAGGAGGATGTTCCCCCTGCCAATGCTGCACCAATGCCCCGTCGTAAATCTCGTCGTCAGCAGTTTGAAGATCGTAGCGAACAGTAGTTTCGTTGACTTCGATGATGTTCGATTTCTCGTTTCTGCAATTACTATCTATTCCATTAGGAAACAATGCTAAGTCCAAAACGTACAAAATTCCGTAAGCAGCATCGCGGTCGTATGCGGGGAATGGCGCAACGTGGTAACACAGTGCAATTTGGTGATTATGCGCTTCAAGCGATTGAGCCAAGCTGGATTACTGCCCGTCAGATTGAAGCCGCTCGTCGTGCGATGACTCGTTACATCAAGCGTGGCGGTAAGATTTGGATTCGGATCTTTCCCGATAAACCAATCACTATGCGCCCCGCTGAAACTCGTATGGGTTCGGGTAAAGGTAATCCTGAATTTTGGGTTGCAGTGGTCAAGCCCGGTCGTATCATGTTCGAGATGAATGGTGTTTCGGAACCAATTGCTCGAGAAGCTATGCGACTTGCTGCTCAGAAGCTGCCCATCAAAACTAAGTTTGTCACTCGTAATGTGGAGTACATCTAAATTATGGCTTTACCAAAGATCGAAGATGCTCGCAAACTTGATGATCAGGCTTTAGCGGATGAAATTGTTGCTGTTAAAAAGCAATTATTTGATCTGCGTTTGCAGCAAGCTACTGGTCGTCTTGAAAAAACTCATGAGTTTAAGCATGCCCGCCATCGTTTGGCACAGCTTATGACTGTTGAGCGTCAACGCCAACTCCAAGCTCAGTAACTGTCGGAGAAATACCTTGTATGGCTACTAAAGAAAGAGTGGGATTGGTTGTCAGTGACAAGATGGATAAAACTGTCGTTGTTGCTGTTGAAAACCGTTCTCCTCACCCAAAATACAAAAAAATCGTGGTTAAGACTAAGCGTTTTAAGGCTCACGATGAAGAGAATCAGTGCAAAGTTGGTGATCGTGTTCGCATTCGCGAAACGCCTCCTACCAGCAAAACTAAGCGCTGGGCGATCGCCGAAATTCTCAACAAATAGTAATTAACCTTTCTATCTAACCCTTACTACAAAGCCGTGATTCAACAACAAACCTATCTAAATGTTGCCGATAACAGCGGTGCTCGTAAACTAATGTGTTTGCGGGTTCTGAGTACAGGGAATTGTCGCTACGGTGGCATCGGCGATCAAATCATCGCTGTTGTAAAAGAGGCAATCCCAAATATGGGTGTCAAAAAATCTGACATTGTACGTGCCGTTATCGTTCGGACTCGCCAACCCTTACGTCGTGTAAGTGGTATGAGTATCCGTTTTGATGATAATGCCGCCGTGATCATCAATGCTGAAGGCAACCCCAAAGGTACTCGTGTTTTTGGTCCCGTTGCCCGCGAATTGCGGGATAAAAACTTCACTAAAATCGTTTCCCTTGCACCGGAGGTTATCTAATGGCAGGACGTAAAAGTTCCACACCGACGCGCCACAATATGCACGTTAAAAAAGGTGATACCGTTCAGGTGATTTCTGGTCGCGATAAAGGAAAAGTAGGTGAAGTAATCCAGACGCTACCCAAATCTAGCAAGGTAATCGTGAAGGATGTCAATATCCGGACAAAGCACGTGAAACCCCAGCAAGAAGGTGAGTCTGGTCAAATCCAAACCTTTGAAGCACCGATTCATAGTTCGAACGTGATGCATTATTCCGAAAAGGAAAAAGTAGCCAGTCGTATTGGCTATCAAATCACTGACGATGGTCGTAAGGTTCGCGTCCTTAAAAAGACAGGCGAAGTGATCGACTAAATCTTGAACGGTATTTTTCAAAATATTCGATTAATTCTATTTTTCCCTGACCAAGCCCAGGGAGGTTTAAATTAAGCTCTATGTCTCAACGACTCAAAACTCTCTATCAAGACTCTATTGTTCCTAAATTGACGGAGCAATTTGGTTATAAAAATATTCACGAAGTTCCTAAGGTTATCAAAATCTCAGTGAACCGTGGCCTCGGAGAAGCCGCTTCCAATGCTAAAGCAATGGAATCTTCTCGCACAGAATTGGCAACCATTACTGGTCAAAGACCTGTGATCACCCGTGCTAAAAAGGCGATCGCCGGTTTTAAAATCCGTCAAGGAATGCCAGTCGGTGTCATGGTAACGCTACGCTCCGAGAAAATGTATGCCTTTCTAGACCGTCTAATTAGTTTGGCACTTCCTCGCATTCGTGACTTTCGCGGTATTAGTCCCAAGAGTTTCGATGGCCGTGGAAACTACAGCCTAGGAATTCGTGAGCAACTAATTTTCCCTGAAATTGACTACGATTCCATTGATCAAATTCGAGGTATGGATATTTCCATCATTACAACTGCGCAAACCGACGAAGAAGGTCGAGCGTTGTTAAAAGCGATGGGTATGCCCTTCCGCGAAAGCTAAATCTTAGGAGAGATTAAAGGTAATAATGGCGGCGAACGACACCATTTCCGATATGCTGACACGCATCCGTAATGCGTGCATGGTTCAGCATGAAAACACTAAAGTCCCCGTAACCCGTATGACTCGCAGCATTGCTGCTGTCTTAAAAGACGAAGGATTTATTGATAACTATGTAGAAGCTGGTGAAGGCATTCGCAAGCACCTTGTAATTTCCTTGAAATATAAAGGTCGCAACCGCAAGCCGATTATCCAGAAGCTACAACGCGTTAGCAAGCCCGGTTTACGGGTATATAGTAACCACAAAGATTTACCTAGAGTATTAGGTGGTATTGGTATTGCGATCATTTCCACCTCTAGAGGCGTGATGACTGATCGTCAAGCTCGTAAAGAAGGAATCGGTGGCGAAATCCTCTGCTACGTCTGGTAATCGTGGTTGAAACTGATATTCAGGAGAAAACGAATGTCTCGTATTGGTAAAAAACCTGTTCCGATTCCTGATAAGGTCACCGTTTCAGTTGATGGTTTAACCATATCTGTAAAAGGTCCTAAAGGAACTTTGGAACGGACTCTACCTGAAAAGGTAAAAGTCGTTAAGGAAGATAACTCTATCCTTATTAGCCCCGTTGATTCAAGCCGTCCAGCCCGTGAGCGTCATGGTCTTTGTCGCACCCTCGTGGCAAATATGGTTGAAGGTGTATCCAATGGATATAGCAAAAACCTAGAGATCATCGGGGTTGGTTATCGAGCACAAGTTAAAGGCAACACTTTAACACTTAACGTTGGGTATAGTAAGCCTGTTGAAATGGTAATGCCGGAAGGGATTACTGTAGCAATGGGTGAAAAAAATACCCAAGTAATCATCTCTGGTATTGATAAGGAAGTTGTTGGCAACACTGCAGCTAAAGTCCGCGCAGTTCGTCCCCCTGAACCCTATAAAGGCAAAGGCATCCGTTACCAAGGTGAGCATGTTAGACGTAAAGCAGGTAAGGCAGGTAAGTAGTCAAGATGAAAGCAACTCGCAAACAACTTACACAACGTCGTCACTTCCGTATTCGTCGTCGTGTCGAAGGAACTGGCGATCGCCCCCGGCTAGCCGTATTCCGCTCTCACAAACATATCTATGCCCAAGTCATTGATGATGAAAAACAGCACACTTTAGCTGCAGCATCAACCTTGGATAAAGATTTACGCAAAGACCTCAACTCCAGCAGTAACACTTCCGCTTCCACAGCCGTTGGTAATTTAATCGCTAAACGAGCCCTAGAAAAAGGAATTAAGAAAGTCGTTTTTGACCGAGGAGGAAACCTCTATCACGGCAGAGTTAAAGCTCTAGCTGATGCTGCGAGAGAAGCCGGTCTCGACTTCTAAAACTATTGTTGATGTAATCATTAGGACAAAAAACAATGGCAAAGCGCCGTAAATCATCAAGAAATAAGGACAAAGACTCGAACTGGCAAGAGCGTGTCATTCAGATCCGTCGCGTTAGCAAAGTTGTCAAAGGTGGTAAGAAACTAAGTTTCCGCGCCATTGTTGTAATTGGCAATGAGACCGGTAAGGTCGGCGTTGGCGTTGGCAAAGCTGGAGACGTTATTGGTGCTGTCCGTAAAGGCGTAGCCGATGCGAAAAAACACGTTGTTGATGTTCCTTTAACAAAAACAAATACCGTTACTCACCGGATTAACGGAATCGCAGGTGGCGCAAAAGTTATGATGCGTCCCGCCGCCCCCGGTACAGGCGTAATCGCAGGCGGAGCAGTTAGAACTGTTCTAGAACTCGCCGGCGTTAAAAACATTCTTGCAAAGCAGCTTGGATCTAAAAGTCCTTTAAACAATGCCCGCGCAACTGTTGATGCCCTCGGAAATCTCCGTAGTTTTTCTGCTGTTGCCCAGGAACGTGGTGTTTCGATTGATCGAATTTATGCCTAGGTTCCATTTAAGTTGTAGGCATTAGAAAATAACTAAACCTAATCAAACGATGAAACTATCCGATATTTCCCCAAAAGCTGGTTCTAAAAAGCGCCGTCGCCGCGTTGGTCGCGGTATTGCCGCAGGCCAGGGAGCTAGTTGCGGTTTCGGTATGCGAGGTCAAAAATCTCGTTCCGGCACCGGTACAAAAGCTGGTTTCGAAGGCGGTCAAATGCCTTTATATCGTCGCGTTCCGAAGCTGAAGCATTTTACGATTGTAAACCCTAAACACTTTACAGTTGTTAATCTGAGTAAACTTGCAGAACTAGATGCACAAACTGAAGTGACACTTGCTTCCCTGATGGAAAAAGGCATCGTTACTAGCAATGATGGCCCTTTGAAAGTTTTGGGAGAAGGAGAAATTTCTGTGGCTTTGACCGTTAAAGCCGCTGGATTTAGCAAAAGCGCCCAGAGCAATATCGAAGCTGCAGGTGGCACTTGCGAAGTCGTTGGCTAAGCCAAAGATTAGAGAGATTAAGTTAAGATTTTGAAAGAAATTAAGACTCTTTTAATTTATTTGACTTTTTTAATCATCACAGAGAATTTTAATTATGGTTGTTAGTCGCGAAAAAACACCGACAGCACAAGAAACTTTTATGCAAATGGCGCAAGCAGCTGGCCTGAGAGGTCGCTTACTTGTCACATTAGGCTTATTAGTGCTTGTTCGTCTTGGTGTTTTTATCCCTATTCCTGGAATAGACCGGGCTGAATTAAGTGCTGGTATTCAGAATTCCCCTTTCCTTGGCTTTTTAGATGTCTTTGCTGGTGGTGGTTTATCTGCTGTAGGTATTTTTGCCCTCGGTATTTTGCCTTACATTAATGCTTCCATCATTATGCAGTTAATGACTGCAGCGATACCCGCTTTGGAAGACATGCAGAAAAATGACGGTGAAGCTGGGCGTCGTAAGATTTCTCAGATTATCCGCTATGTAACTGTTGGCTGGGCAGCACTACAGAGCTTCGGCATTACTTTACAGATACTACGCCCATATGCCGTTGATCCGGGGTTTGCCTTCGTTCTTGAAACAACCTTGGCTTTGACTGCTGGTTCAGTATTCGTAATGTGGATCTCCGAATTAATTACAGAGAAAGGCTTGGGTAATGGTGCTTCGCTATTGATTTTTGTCAATATTGTTGCTGTATTACCTCGTACCCTTGGAAACACAATTGAGTTTGCCCAAGCTGGCGGCAGAGCCGTAATCGCTAAAGTTATTTTGTTGCTTCTAGTCTTCCTTGTAATGATTATCGGCATTGTCTTCGTTCAGGAAGGTACTCGTCGTATTCCTATTGTCTCGGCAAGACGTCAAGTGGGTCGCAAACTTTATAGAGAACGCACAAGTTATTTGCCTTTGCGCCTGAATCAGGGTGGCGTTATGCCAATTATTTTTGCGTCTGCTGTATTGGTTCTACCTTCTTCTCTTGTTGGTTTTGCGTCAGGTGAAGGAACCCTTAGTAATATTTTGATTGGGGTGACCAATTTTCTTCAGCCGGGGAGAATCCCTTATGTCATTGTTTATTTGACATTGATTCTCTTTTTTAGCTACTTTTATGCTTCTTTGATTGTGAATCCAGTGGATATGTCGCAGAATCTGAAAAAAATGGGTTCGAGCATTCCCGGAATACGACCTGGAAGAGCAACAAGTCAGTACTTGGAGAAAGTGATTAATCGTTTGACTTTACTTGGTGCAATATTCTTGGGTTTAGTCGCAACTGTTCCCACTTTTGTGGAGGGCGCAACTGGTATTACTACTTTGCAAGGATTTGGAGCTACTTCACTATTGATTTTAGTTGGTGTTGCAATTGATACGGCAAAGCAAATCCAAACTTACGTGATTTCCCAGCGTTATGAAGGCATGGTGAAACAGTAAGTTTACTGGGAGCTTCACTATTACGAGCACAAGCAAATTATTGAGATGACTAATTATTATGGCTAAAAGCGTAAAGCTTATTTTTCTAGGCCCCCCTGGGGCTGGGAAAGGCACCCAAGCAAGTTTGCTGGCCGAACTTCATAAAATTCCCCATATTTCTACTGGTGAAATTTTGAGAGCGGCGATCAAAAACAAAACGTCTTTAGGGGTTAAAGCTCAAGGTTTTGTTGATCGGGGTGAGTTAGTTCCTGATAATTTAATTCTTGATTTAATTCGTGAGCGATTGCAGCAACCTGATGTTTCTAATGGTTGGATTCTGGATGGTTTTCCTCGTAATGTGGCTCAGGCTGAGTTTTTAGAAAAACTACTATCTGAGTTGGATCAAGACTGTGATCATGCTCTTAATCTTGAGGTTGATGACTCGGTTCTTATTCAGAGATTGCTAGGGCGCGGTCGTAAGGATGACAACAAGTCCACCATTACTCGAAGACTAGATGTTTATCGTGAGCAAACCGCCCCTGTGATTGAATTTTACAAGCAACGTGAATTATTAGTTTCGGTCAATGGTGATCAAGCATTGGACGATGTGACTAGTGATTTGCAATCTAAAATTTCTGTTTAAAACTACTCAATATAAGGAGCGTTAACTGTTTTGTCTAAACAAGACTTGATTGAAATGGAGGGAACTGTTACAGAATCTCTGCCAAATGCTATGTTCAGAGTCGATCTAGATAATGGCTTTAATGTTTTGGCTCACATTTCTGGCAAAATTCGTCGTAACTACATCAAAATTCTTCCCGGCGATCGCGTCAAGGTTGAGCTAACGCCTTACGATCTAACGAAAGGGAGAATCACCTATAGACTCCGGAAAAAGTAAATATTGTGCTGTACATGTCTAATCTGAAGCTAATTGCTTGTAAGAGATAGTCATGTTGGCTCAATATTGATATGATTGAAAACTTGTGGTGTTTTTTTGATGGTTTTCAAAAAGAACCGCTACTTATGATGTAAAAAATATTGCTCCATCAAAGCAGATAAATTATGAAAGTTAGAGCATCTGTAAAAAAAATGTGCGACAAGTGTCGCGTTATACGGCGTAGAGGCCGCGTTATGGTGATCTGTTCTAATCCTAAACATAAGCAACGTCAAGGTTAGACAGGCATCTTATTCTATATTTAATTTTTAAATTATTTAAGTTATCACTATCGTAATCTAGGAGAAGCAGTAATGGCACGAATAGCCGGTGTTGATTTACCTCGCGATAAACGCATTGAGGTTGCTCTTACTTATGTCTATGGCATTGGTTTATCTAGGGCTCAAGAAATTATCGCAAATACTGGGGTTAATCCTGATACCAGAGTTCGCGATTTGTCTGATGAAGACGCAATGAAGTTGCGTTCTTATGTCACAGATAATTACCAGATTGAAGGTGATTTGCGACGTTTGGAGTCGATGAATATTAAGCGTCTTGCTGATATTGGTACATATAGAGGGCGTCGTCATCGTCAAGGGTTGCCTGTTCGAGGCCAACGTACCCGTACTAATGCGCGTACTCGTCGTGGCCGTCGCGTCACGGTTGCGGGTAAGAAGAAAGCTCCACGCTAAAAATCAACTGGGTTTTACTTTGAGTCATCAGTGTTTTGGGTGAAACCGGTTTTGCATGGGCGTAAAAATGTTTATAGTTTTTGAGTAACTCTAGAGAGATATGGCAAGACAAAAAAAGGGCGGCGCCAAAAAGGTCAAGAAAAATATTCCTAATGGTGTAGCGCACATTCAATCTACTTTTAATAACACCATTGTCACAATCAGTGATACTAAAGGTGAAGCAGTTTCTTGGTCTTCTGCTGGTGCGAGTGGTTTTAAAGGGGCTAAGAAAGGCACTCCGTTTGCTGCTCAAACGGCTGCTGATAATGCTGCTAGAAGGGCAATGGATCAAGGTATGAGACAAATTGAAGTGATGGTAAGTGGTCCCGGTGCTGGCCGTGAGACTGCGATTAGAGCACTTCAGGCTGCTGGTCTAGAAATCACTCTGATCCGTGATGTTACTCCTATTCCTCACAATGGCTGTCGCCCACCTAAACGTCGACGAGTGTAGAACCTTACGAAGTCAGTATTGGATTTGCAGAAGCCAGAGTTCTTTAATGTTGAGAAAGTTCTGGTCACTAAAATAAGGGAGATTGAAAAAAGAGTGGCACAGTTTCAAATTGAGTGTGTGGAAAGTAAAACGCACAAAAATCAAAGTCAATATAGTAAGTTTGTTTTTGAACCTCTTGATCGTGGCCAGGGTATAACTTTAGGGAATTCTCTAAGACGTATTCTCTTGTCTAACTTGGAAGGGACTGCTGTAACTGCATTGCGTATCGGTGGTGTCAACCATGAGTTTGCAACAATACCTGGGGTACGTGAGGATGCGTTAGAGATCATTCTCAATATGAAGGAGATTGTCCTCAAAAGCTTCACTAGTCAGCCTCAGATTGGTCGGCTTGTAGCTTCTGGTCCTGGTCAAGTTACTGCTGCGCAGTTTGATTTGCCTTCTGAGGTTGAGGTTGTTGATTCGTCTCAATATATTGCAACTCTTGCTGATGGCGCCAAGCTTGAAATGGAGTTTCGTATTGAGAAGGGCAAAAGTTATCGTGCGGTACAGCGTGGTAAGGATGAAACTGGCGCACTTGATTTTCTACAAATTGATGCTGTGTTTATGCCTGTTACTAAGGTTAAGTATGCTGTTGACAGCATCCACTCTGAGAATGATGTGGTTAAGGATCGCCTGACTTTAGAGATTTGGACTAATGGTGGTGTCAAGCCTGAGGAGGCTTTATCTCAGGCTGCGGCGATCGCCGTTGATTTGTTTAATCCTCTGAAAGATTTGACCCTTGAAGCAATTCAAGATGATTACCAGGAAGACGAGGATCCCACAAGTCAGATTCCCATCGAAGAGCTTCAACTCTCTGTACGTGCTTATAACTGTTTGAAGCGTGCTCAAATTAACTCAGTAGCAGATCTCCTTGATTATAGTCAAGAGGATTTGTTGGAAATCAAAAATTTCGGACAAAAATCTGCTGAAGAAGTAATTGATGCGCTAAAGACTCGTCTCGGAATCACCTTGCCTGAGGAAAAGGCTGCTAAGTAAAGTCGCTTTTTCATTATGGTATTCGTTTTTTGTTTTTTAGATTAAGGAGGACAAACAAATGCGTCATGGTCGTCGCGTTCCCGAATTAGGAAGACCTGCTGATCAACGTAAAGCTCTTTTGAGGGCTTTGACAACTCAGCTGATTCGTCATGGTCAAGTTAAAACGACTAAGGCTCGTGCCAAGGCTGTGCGTTCTGAAGTTGATCGCATGATTACTTTGGCTAAGGATGGCTCTTTAGCTGCTCGCCGCCGTGCCCTTGGTTATATGTATGACAAGCAACTTGTTCATGCTTTGTTTGAGCAAGCGAAAGATCGTTACGGCGATCGCCAAGGTGGTTATAGTCGTGTTGTGCGGACTATTCGTCGCCGTGGTGATAATGCTGAGATGGCGATCATCGAGTTAGTTTAGAGTACTGTAGGCGATCGCCAATGTCTGTAGACCTGTCTAATCATCGAAAGCGCGTTGCCATGGTTGTGCAATACCTTGGGACAAACTTTTATGGTTGGCAGAAACAAAAACAAGGACGCACAGTGCAAGGCGTGATCGAAGCAACCTTAACAGAAGTTCTCGGCTGTACCACCAAAATACATGGCGCAGGACGAACTGACAGTGGTGTTCATGCCGCAGGTCAATTTGCTCACTTTGAATGTGAGAGTCCAATACCGGGACATAAGTGGTCAAAAATTCTCAATGATCGCCTTCCCGACGACATTGTGATTCGAGCTTCCACGGAAGTTGAACCCAATTGGCATTCCCAGTTTTCGGCCCTTTGGCGACGGTATCGTTACACACTTTACACTCACCCTACCCCAAACCTTTTTGTCCAACCGTTGGCTTGGCATTATTACCAAGCTCCTCTCGATGAAACCTTGATACAGGAGGCCATGACTCCATTGATAGGGCGGCATCATCTCGCTGCATTTCACCGCTCTGGTTCTCAACGTACCCACTCTTGGGTCGAAGTACAGGCGGCAGAATGTTCTCGTAGAGGCTCCTTTATTCATATTGAAATTCAAGCTAGTGGCTTTCTATATGGGATGGTTCGTCTTCTCGTTGGACTCTTGGTTGACGTTGGACAAGGCAAGCGCTCCCTTGAAGACTTTAAGACGATTTGGAGTACTGAAAGACGAGACCTTGTGAAATATTCCGCCCCGGCGAGAGGATTGTGTCTATTGCGAGTGGGTTATCCCACAGCATTATTTCCCGCCCATCTCTGGTTTGATACCCAGCCCACCTTTCTATTAAGCCATTAGTAGAGTTATTATTTGTGCTATTAAAAGCAAAATCCTATGATTAAGACCCCTTTACCAAAACAAGATAACCTTGACCAGAAATGGTACGTTGTCGATGCTGCCGACCAACGCCTCGGTCGCTTAGCAACTGAAATTGCCAAAACGCTACGTGGCAAAAATAAGCCTGAGTTTACTCCTCATATGGACACTGGCGATTTTGTCGTTGTGATCAATGCAGAGAAAGTTGTTGTAACGGGCCGTAAACCTGAACAAAAGCTCTATCGCCGCCACTCTGGTCGTCCTGGTGGAATGAAGGTTGAGACTTTCAATCAATTGCAAGAGCGTATTCCTGAGCGCATCATTGAGAAGGCTGTTAAAGGTATGCTTCCCAAAAATGCCCTAGGTCGTCGTTTGTTCACTAAGCTAAAGGTTTATGCTGGTGCGGCTCATCCCCATGAAGCACAACAACCTGAAGTGATGACTATTAACACTACTCCCGGAGGCTCTAAGTAAAAATGTCTACTGATACTCAAGATCGCGCAGTTTATTGGGGTACTGGTCGTCGTAAGGCTTCCATTGCTCGCGTCCGTTTAATTCCTGGTTCTGGCAATGTCACTGTCAATGGTCGCACCGGTGAAGACTACTTCAACCGTATTGCTGGTTACCTTGCTGTTCTCAAGTCACCTTTAGAAACTTTAGGTCTTGAAAGCGAGTATGACATTTTTGTAAATGCCCATGGTGGTGGTTTAACTGGTCAAGCTGATGCTGTCAAGTTGGGTGTTGCTCGTGCACTCTGTGAGCTCGATCCTGACAACCGTCAACCTCTAAAAACCGAGGGTTATTTAACTCGTGATCCCCGTTGTAAGGAACGTAAAAAGTACGGTCTTCACAAAGCACGGAAAGCGCCTCAGTTCTCCAAGCGTTAATTTTTCTTTTTTCTGGTTAGGGGCGATCGCCTCTAGCTAGTTTAAGACCTTTCAATTTGCACAAAAGTATATAGTTAGTCCTATGCCTAAAGCTGATATTCATCCCGAATGGTATCCAGAAGCCAAGGTTATTTGCAATGGTGAAGTTGTAATGACCATTGGCTCTACCCAACCTGAAATCAACGTTGAAATCTGGTCTGGAAACCATCCTTTTTACACTGGTACTCAAAAGATTATTGATACCGAAGGCCGTGTAGACCGCTTCCTCCGCAAGTACGGTATGTTGAGCAACTCTTCCGACGACCAAGAGTAACCCATTGGTTAAACGTGATTAACCCGGCAGAGACCTGCTGGGTTAATTGTTTTTTAGACAACTCGTCGTTTATTCGCATTTATTCGTAAAGATTTGGAATCATGGCTGAAGCTTATTTACTTGATAAACTGAAATCTGTAGAACAAACATTTCAGGAAATGACTCGTCGCCTAGCTGATCCTGACATTGCGACAAATCCCGACGAGTTGCAACGTGTAGCAAAAATTCGCTCATCCCTAGAAGAAACGGTCAATACTTTTGAGATTTGGAGAGACACCCAAGAAGAATTGGAGGGTGCTAGGGAGATTTTAAAGGAATCCGATAGTGATCCCGAAATGAGGGAAATGGCCTCAATGGAAGTTTCTGAATTGGAAACGCAGATTGAGGAATTAGAAGAGAAGCTCAAAATTCTACTATTGCCTAAGGATCCTAATGATGACAAAAACATCATGTTAGAAATTCGAGCTGGTACTGGCGGAGACGAAGCTAGTATTTGGGCTGGGGATTTGTTGCGGATGTACTCGCGCTATGCTGAAGGTCAAGGTTGGCGATTGAAATTATTGAGTGAATCTGCCGCTGATATGGGTGGCTTTAAGGGGGTTATTCTCGAAATTCAGGGGGAAAGGGTTTACAGTAAGCTCAAGTACGAAGCTGGTGTTCACAGAGTGCAGCGAGTTCCTGTGACCGAAGCTGGAGGGCGGGTTCATACTTCGACGGCGACAGTCGCAATTATGCCGGAAGTTGATGATGTGGAAGTCAAGATTGAAGCGAAAGATATTGAAATGACGACGGCTCGGTCTGGTGGTGCAGGGGGCCAAAATGTTAACAAGGTGGAAACGGCGGTTGACTTGATGCATAAACCGACTGGGATTCGTATTTTTTGTACTGAGGAGCGATCGCAATTGCAAAACCGTGAGCGAGCAATGCAAATTCTGCGGGCAAAGCTTTATGAGATGGAGTTGCAAAAGCAGAAGGATGAAGTGAGCTCAATGCGCAAATCTCAGGTTGGTACTGGTGCGCGTTCTGAGAAAATTCGTACTTATAATTACAAAGATAATCGCGTCACAGACCATCGTTTGGGACAAAATTTTGTTTTATCAACGGCTTTGGAGGGTGAAATTGAGGGGATGATTCAGGCTTGTATTACTCAAGATCAGCAGGCTCAATTAGAGCAGTTGGCTTCTGATGATTCTGCGACGGATGGTTTGGCTACAGCTTAAGTCAGTACTGTTTGAGCGGGTTTAATTTCGCTGCAAACTTCATAAAAATCGGTTTCTGGGGGAGATGCAAATAGTTGATTCATTTCCTCCAGAATTTTTTTGCCTGCTTCGGTTTGGTTTTTTTCCATGTCTTCAATGTTTTCCCACAAAATCATGGCGATGCCTTTGTCGTCATCTGTGCCCATTTTTTGAAGTAAGAATGCGCCTTTAAAACCGTCGTCGTATTTGGAGACGGCTTGTTCGTAAAGTCTCTGGGCTTGGGAAAAGCGTCCGGGTTTGAATTCGCCGATCGCCACGTAGGCGACTTTGTGTTTTAGGCAGTTATTAAATTCTTGAATCATAGTGACCTCTCAACTATTAAATGAAATCAGGCACAACAGCTTCTTTTCAGCCTAACGATAAACGGCTGGGATCTGATTTTTTGCGAGATTTCTTAATTCAAATTAAGGGTTCATAAAATTCTCGATATCGTCGGTTTTGGTAAATAGGGCATGACTGAGGTTTTGGGCATTATTGGTGGTGACTAAAATATCGTCTTCGATACGGATGCCTCGCACATCATGGAATTTTTTTAGCTTGTCCCAGTTAATCATTGATTTAAAGGGTTCACGGGTGTGGCGATCGCCGAGAATAGCTGGTACTTGATAAAAGCCTGGTTCGATAGTGACCACCATATTTTCTTGTAGAGGACGGTCGAGACGGAGAAAGCATTGGCCAAATTTTTTGCTGCGCTGCCGTCCGGAAGCATATCCTGCTAAGTCGCCTAAATCTTCCATATCGTGAACATCTAAGCCTAATAAATGGCCAAGACCGTGGGGAAAAAAGGTTGAGACGATATTTTCGGATAGTAAATCGTCTAGATGGCCTTTTAGAATGCCTAGGTCTAAAAGTCCTTGGGTGATTAATTTGGCCGCTAAGCTATGGAGCTCGTGGAATTCTAGGCCTGGTTTGATGGCGGCGATCGCCTGATCATGGGCATTTAAAATGACGTTGTAGATATCTCGTTGCGTTGCAGAAAATTTGCCGCTAACCGGATAAGTGCGGGTTAAATCAGCCGCCCACCCATTCATCGTTTCAGCTCCAGCATCAACCAGCAGCAGATCACCCAAGTGAAGCGGATTGGGAGAAGATTCGTGATGTAGTACTTCTCCTGCTACAGACACAATACTGTTGTAGGCGCAATTCATTTGCTGGCTAATCAAATAACCTTCTATTGCCCCCCGGACTTGTGCTTCCGTATTTGCTGTGACTGCGGTGCTCATTCCCCTTTTGTGGGCTTGGACAGAAACGGCGATCGCCCTGCGTATTTCCAATAATGCCATCTCATCATGGCTGAGCCGTAAATCAATAATGGCTTCTGCTAATTGGCGATCGCCACCAGTGAGTTGATTTGGCGTGGTCAATTCCCGTTCTAAAATTTGAGACTGCTCTAATCGCTGAAAAGGATCTGTGAGCGGAATCGTAGATGCTCCGGAGATATATTGAGCCAAATCAGATTTCGGCAAAATCTTAGCCACTGCCAATAAAGACTGAAGCTGGTCACGCCTCATAAATTCACCGTGCCATAATGCCTCGTCTGCCGTCGGTAAATCAAAAAATAATATTTGGCGATCGCCCTCAAGATACAGCACTGCCCCAGCCAAAGATATTCCCGCAAAATAAAGGAAGTGACTACTAGCTCTGAATGGATAGCGATTCGCGCGAAAATTACGACTGAGGCGATCGCCCGAAAAAAACATCACAGGAAAAGCAAAACGCTCCATCAACCCCTGCCGCCTTGCCAAAATAGCCATACCTAGCCCCATAACAAAATAATTTCTGAAAATTAATCTGCCATTAATGCACCATCAACGACCTATTAACAGTGAGCGACTTTACTTGAGAGGTATTAAAACCAAATTAAGTTATGTATTAAAATTTACAAGAAGAAATGTGACTTTTTACCTTCTCGTAAATAACATAGCTTTCACTTATCAACATGGCAAAGACCTTTTATTGCAAATCTGTTGCAATTGATGCTTTATGTATACTATGCTACCTTTGCCTAACGTATTAATAAATTCAGGTGTGAGGCTTGATTTAACTATGTCGAACAAAACAAGAAAACTTTTTGCTGGTACCTCTCTCGCCCTCAGTGCGACAGTTGCCTTATCCAGCGCGGCGATCGCAGAAGATAGCCAAGCAGTAATTGACCAGATTAGTCAATACAACGATGCAAACTCTTTCGCCCAAGTAAATAGCGTATTTCAACTACGCGATGTTGCACCTTCCGACTGGGCATTCGACGCACTCCGTAACCTTGTTGAGAAATACAACTGTATCGTAGGTTATCCCGACGGTACATTCCGTGGTAACCGTCCCCTCAGCCGTTACGAATTTGCAGCAGGCCTCAACGCTTGTATGCAACAAATCGAGCGCCTCATCATCGGCGGAGGCTCCGACGTTGACGCAGCAGACATTACCCGTCTTCGTGCCCTTGTTCAAGAATTTGAAGCAGAACTAGCAACCCTCGGTGCACGCGTCGACGACATCGAAGGCCGCGTTGAATTCCTCGAAGACAACCAATTCTCCACCACCACAAAACTGAATGGTGAAGTAATCTTCAACCTCGCCGCTGCTTTGAGCCCAGAAGACAAAGTCAACGGAAGCGGTGATGACACAGATGATGAAGTTGTTTTTTCTAATCGTGTTCGTCTCAACCTAGATACCAGCTTTACTGGAAAAGATCGCCTCCGCACTCGTCTACAAGCTGCTAATATGCCGCGCTTTGACCGTGCCACTGGCGTTGATGCTGCTCGTCTCGGTTATGACAGCGGTGGCGATAACAACGTGACAGTCAGCAAACTATGGTATCGCACTCCCCTCGGTAACAAAGCAACTTTCCATGTTGGTACTGTCGGTCTTGGCTTAGATGATATTTTTGATGTAACTAACCCTAAGTTTGCAAGCAGTGGCGGTGGCGCATTAACCCGTTTCGGTCGCTTTAATCCCATCTATCGTGGCCCTAGTGGTGCTGGTGTCGGTCTTAACCTTGATTTTACAGACCGTGTTTCTTTCTCCGCAGCCTACCTCACAGGTGATGCAAATGATCCTACAGACAAGAATGGTTTATTTAATGGAAGCTACAGCCTTGGTGCACAGCTTGACTTCAAGCCCGCTGATCGCTTCATGCTGTCTGCCACTTACGTGAACCGCTACCAAAAAACTGGAGATGTCAACCTCTCCGGTAGCACAGGAAGTGCGCTTGCCAATGACTTCACATCTGATAACGCAGCCGCCTCCTCCAACAGTTTTGGAGTACAAGCAAGCTGGAAGGCTGCCGAAAAGCTCAATATTGCTGGTTGGGTAGGTTATACCGATGCTTCAGTTGAAGACCCCAATGCTTCTGGCGATGCTGATGTCTTAAATTGGGCTGTTAATGCTGCAATTTCTGATGTCGGTGGTGACGGTAATGTTCTTGGCCTAATCTTTGGTCAAACTCCCAATCTTATTGATGGTGAGTTTAATCAAGTTGATGTCGACAGTAACACTGACACCTCCTACCTCGCCGAGCTGCAGTATCGCTATAAGCTTAGCGACAACATTACTATCACTCCCGGTGCATACGTAATCTTCAACCCTAACGAGAACGATAACAACGATGCTGTTTGGGTCGGTACCCTACGTACTACCTTTAAGTTCTAGTAGAGATAGATAGACTGTGTTGATTACACATTTCTACTGAGTAGAAATAGAAAAAGTGAGTCTTATCGGCTCACTTTTTCTATTGCAAAATCTTATCAAAAAAAATACTAGATACGATGTCCGAATCTTTTTGACTTAAAAAGAATTTGAACATACAATGAGAAATTGTGAGTTTTTTAAAGCCATGAATGCTGAAGCAATTATTAACTCCATCGAATCTGAGCACCTAAAGGATGATCTTCCGACTATCCATGTAGGTGATACAGTTCGTGTTGGAGTCAAAATCAAAGAAGGCAATAAAGAAAGGGTTCAGCCCTACGAAGGCACCGTTATTGCTATGCGAAACGGTGGTATTAATGAAACCATCACTGTACGCAAAATTTTTCAGGGTGTAGGAGTAGAAAGAGTCTTTTTACTTCATTCTCCCCTCGTTGACAACATTAAAGTGATGCGACGCGGTAAAGTTCGTAGAGCAAAACTTTACTATCTTCGTGATCGCGTTGGTAAGGCAACTCGCATCAAGCAACGTTTCGACCGTCCTATCTAAGTCGAGGCTTGCTTCCCTTGAAAAACATGCTATACTTGCTAAGGCTTATTTGATGAAAGTCAACTAGCGTCCTTAGTTCAGTTGGTAGAACGCAGGTCTCCAAAACCTGATGTCGGGGGTTCGAGTCCTCCAGGGCGCGTTTGAAATTAGATTAAAATTTAGTTGCAAAATACTAATGCTCTGGGGAGGAGTTTTTAGCTGTGGCAAAAACCAAAAAAGCAGTCGACACGGAAGAACAGAAATCTGAAAGTTTTGATGCGGTTCAATACGCTAACGAAACTAAAGAAGAGCTCGCTAAAGTTGTTTGGCCATCTCGCCAGCAGCTATTCAGTGAGTCAGCTGCGGTCATTCTGATGGTGACTCTTGTCGCAACTGTTGTATATGTTGTTGATAATCTGTTCATCTGGGTTTCCGGCAAGGTATTTTAGAAACTCCTAGAACTTATTTGTAATGGAAGAACAACATTCAGAACAACAGCAAGGAGTGCAAGCTGGCGTAAAGCCTCGGTGGTATGCCGTACAGGTTGCCTCCGGATGTGAAAAAAGAGTTAAGGCTAGTCTTGAGCAACGAATTCATACTCTGGATGTCGCGGATCGTATCCTTCAGGTTCAGATTCCCCAGACTCCAACAGTAAAAATTCGTAAGGATGGCAGCCGTCAACATAGTGAAGAAAAGGTGTTTCCTGGCTATGTCTTGATTCAGATGATTCTTAACGACGAGGCTTGGCAAGTTGTTAAAAACACGCCCCACGTCATTAATTTTGTCGGGGCTGAGCAAAAGCGTAGTACTGGTCGTGGTAGAGGTCATGTAAAGCCTGTCCCTCTAAGCCGAGCCGAAGTTGAGCGCATCTTTAAGCGAGCTCAAGTTGCTGAACCCACTGTTAAAGTTGATATGGAAGTTGGAGACAAGATTATGGTTTTGTCTGGTCCTTTCAAAGATTTTGAAGGTGAGGTTGTTGAGGTTAGTCCTGAACGAAGCAAATTAAAGGCTCTCTTGTCAATTTTTGGTCGAGATACTCCGGTAGAACTCGAATTTAATCAAGTAGAAAAACAGAGCTAGCAATGGCAAAAAAAGTAGTTACGTTAATTAAGTTGGCTTTGCCTGCTGGTAAAGCTAATCCTGCGCCTCCTGTTGGTCCCGCTTTGGGTCAACATGGTGTTAATATCATGGCGTTTTGCAAGGAATATAATGCTAAAACCTCTGATAAGGCTGGCATGGTTATTCCTGTGGAGATTTCTGTTTATGAAGACAGAAGTTTCACCTTTATTCTCAAAACTCCTCCTGCTTCTGTGCTGATTCGTAAGGCAGCTGGTGTTGAAAAGGGTTCGGGTCAACCCAATAAGGATAAGGTCGGAACAATTACTAGAGCTCAACTTAAAGAGATTGCTGAGACTAAAATGCCTGATCTTAATGCTAATGATATTGAAGCTGCAATGAAGATTGTTGAAGGTACTGCCCGTAATATGGGTGTGACTCTCGCTGATTAAAAGATTGACTTCTATTCGTAATTAGTTGTCTTTATTTTTTGTTCACAAGTTATTTTGTTATTGGGGAGAGGCGTGTGTCTCGTTTGTACCCAAGGAGTTTTTATGGCAAAGAAATTGTCTCGTCGTTTTCGCGAGGCTCAAGAGAAGGTTCAGGATCATGTCTATGAACCTCTTGAGGCTCTCCAATTGTTAAAGGAAACTGCTACTGCTAAGTTTGATGAAACTGCTGAAGCTCACATTCGCTTAGGGATTGACCCGAAGTACACAGATCAGCAATTGCGCACAACGGTTGGCTTCCCTAAGGGAACTGGTCAGTCTGTTCGGGTTGCGGTAATCACCAGTGGTGAGCAGGTCAAGGTGGCTGAGGAGTCTGGTGCTGATCTTGTGGGCTCTGAAGAGCTGATTGAGGATATTCAGAAGGGCATGATGGATTTTGAAATTCTGATTGCAACGCCTGATATGATGCCTAAGGTGGCGCGTCTCGGTCGTCAGCTTGGTCCTCGTGGTTTAATGCCTTCTCCTAAGGGTGGTACTGTTACTACTGATGTTGTGGCGGCGATCGCCGAATTCAAAGCAGGTAAGCAAGAATTTCGCGCCGACCGGGCCGGTATTGTTCACGTACTGTTTGGAAAATCTTCTTTCTCAGCGGAAGATCTTCTGGTAAACTTAAAAACTCTTCAGGAAACGATTGATCGTAATCGTCCCTCTGGAGCAAAGGGACGCTACTGGCGTAGCGTTTACGTATCCGCTTCAATGGGACCTTCCATCGAAGTTGATATCAACGCCCTTCGCGACTTGAACCTCGAAGAGCAAGCTTCTTAATCTCATAGTTCGTAGATTAACTAATCACTAACTAAATATTTGTATCACTACCACAGACAGCAGGTGCAACGAATTTTGCTTAATTACCTGCCGAGGTACTACGCTACATCAACAAGTTTTTCCAAAATTAATTTGGAGAATTGAGCGTGACCTTGGCATTTAGATGTCAGGGTCTATTTTTATCGCTCTCCCCCCTATTAACCTTTCCCGATAAAAGGAGGTGAAAACGTAATGGGAAAATCATTAGCTGAAAAGAAAGTTTTAGTAGAAGAAATTCAAGGATTTCTTGAAGACGCCCATTTGACATTTGTGATTGATTACAAAGGTCTTACCGTCGCTGAAATTTCCGATTTACGCAACCGTCTTCGTCCCGTCGGCGCATCGTGCAAAATTGCTAAAAACACTTTGATGCACAAAGCCGTTGAAGGTGACGAAAATTGGCAACCGATGCAATCTTTACTTAAGGACTCTTCCGCCTTTTTGATTGCTGGTGAAGATGTTGCATCTGCGGTCAAAGCTTATAAAGACTTCCGTAAAGCTACGAAGAAAACTGAACTTCGCGGCGGTGTAATGGAAGGCCAAGCTTTAGATAGTGCTCAGGTGGAAGCACTTGGCGATCTACCGACAAAAGACCAACTTTATGGTCAGATTGCTGGTGCTCTCAATGCTGTTACTGCCAAGATTGCTATTGGAATCAACGAAGTACCTGGTTCTTTGGCAAGAGCATTGCAAGCTGTTTCCGAAAAAGAAGCGGCTTAACGACTAAGGTTGCATAATTGCAATTTTGTTTTACGCAACCTTGATCAATCGATTTTACGAGTAAATTTTTATTTTAAGGAGATATCCTAATGTCTGCAGTTACTGATGAAATTTTGGAAAAGTTGCAATCTCTCACTCTCTTAGAGGCTGCTGAGCTTGTTAAGCAAATCGAGGACACTTTTGGTGTTAGTGCTGCTGCTCCCGTCGGTGGCATGGTAATGGCTGCTCCCGGTGCTGCTGGCGCTGCTGAGCCTGAAGAAGAGAAGACTGAATTTGATGTTATTCTCGAAGAAGTTCCTGCTGCTAAGAAGATTGCTGTTCTTAAGGTTGTTCGTGGCGTAACTGGCCTTGGTCTCAAGGAAGCTAAGGGTCTTGTTGAAGAAGCACCTAAGGCAATTAAAGAAGCTACTGGCAAAGAAGACGCTGAAGAAATCAAAGCAAAGCTTGAAGAAGCTGGTGCTAAAGTTAGCATCAAGTAATTTTCTGGTTAGTACAGATAATTGATTAGTTATTGTTTGTATTACCTTGAGGGATTACTTATAGTCATTTCAAGCAAATTCTGTTGGGACTTGATGCGTCAAATCTCGCTAATGAAAAATTAACGGACATTCATGTTTCGTTAAGGTTCGAAATGACTATATTGTTCAAAGTGAATATTTGCTAGGAAAGGCGGGCGTTCTGGGAACATCCGCCTTTCTGGTTTTGTGTAAATGTGTAAATTAAATTTGCCGGTTAAATTTGTCGGTGCAGTGGTTTACGACAGACGAGCTGTTTGTTTATGCCATTCGGTTGATTGCTCGTAGGCATGGGCTACTTGGAAAAGCAGATTTTCTTGGAGAACATTGCCAATTAATTGCATGCCGATAGGTAATCCTTGTTTGTCAAAACCGCAGGGAACGCTCATCGCTGGCAAACCTGCTAAGTTGACCGGAATGGTCATTAAGTCTGACAAGTACATACTCAAGGGATCATTTGTTTTTTCTCCTGCCTTAAAAGCCGTAGTTGGTGAGGTTGGGCAGATTAGCACGTCAACTTTCGAGAAGGCTGCATCAAAATCTTGCTTAATCAGGGTTCTAACTTTTTGTGCTTTTAAGTAGTAAGCGTCGTAATAGCCAGCAGATAGTGTGTAAGTACCCAACATTATTCGGCGTTTAACTTCTGCGCCGAAGCCTGTTGCCCTAGTTTGGGTATACATTTCCATTAAGTTGCCAGCGTCTTGGTTGCGCACACCATATTTAACTGCGTCGTAGCGAGCGAGGTTTGCGGAGGCTTCTGACGGGGCAATGATGTAGTAGGCTGGTAGGCCATAGCGAAAGCGTGGACAGGAAATGATTTCAACTTCTGCGCCAAGTTTTTTGAATTGTTCGATGGCTTGGTTAACGGTTGCTTCGACTTCTTTGTCTAGGCCTTCTCCGAAGGTTTCTTTAATGATGCCAATTTTTAAGTCTGGTTTGAGGTCAGTGCTTAGGGCTTGACTGTATGTGGGAATTTCAACGTCTAAGCTTGTGGAGTCTTTTGCGTCATAGCCGGCGATCGCCTCTAACAAAATCGCGGCATCTTCAACGGTTTTCGCAAAGGGGCCGATTTGGTCTAGAGAAGAAGCGTAGGCTACTAATCCAAAGCGAGATACGAGGCCATAGGTCGGTTTCATGCCCACAACGCCACATAATGAAGCTGGCTGGCGAATAGAGCCACCTGTATCGGAGCCAAGGGAAATGGGAGCTTCACCAGCTGCTACTGCTGCTGCTGAACCACCAGAAGAGCCACCGGGGACACGCGTCACATCCCAAGGGTTTCCGGTAACTTGATAGCCAGAGTTTTCTGTGGAACTTCCCATGGCAAATTCGTCGAGGTTCGTTTTACCCACCATAATTGCGCCAGCGTCTTTTAATTTTTGGGTGACGGTGGATTCGTAGGTCGGGACAAAGCCTTCAAGGATTTTAGAGCCACAGGTTGTGGTGATCCCCTTCGTACACATATTGTCTTTGATGGCAATGGGAATACCTTCGAGTAAACCAATGTCTTTGCCCGCGGCAATTTTGTCATCAACAGCTTTGGCTTGGGCGATCGCCTGCTCTTGGGTCAAGGTTAAAAAAGCTTTTACATCCGGCTCTACTGCTTGAATGCGTGCAAAAGTGTCTGTCAAAATCTCAACAGCAGAACGTTCCTTGGAAATTAACTGTTGATGTAGTGCGCGGATGGCTGACATTATTGGTCTCTTCTCTCGTTCTTAATACCGAAACCAGTGTATCTATTCGCCTTCGTTCCTGACAATCATCCAGGGAAAAATATTTTTCGGCGATCGCCTCAGTAACGGAACCACCATCCGATACAATAATTGAAGTTTATGCTAATTTAGTAAGTCTGTTTCTCGCTAGCACGACGAAATGCTAAATTGATGAGCGCTTATTTTTAAAGCTCAAATTGCGCTTAAACAAACTTTAGGAATCATCAATTCAATGAACCAAGAAATTTTTGACAAAATCAAAGGTATTATCGTCGACCAACTGGATGTCGATGCCGACTCTGTCACTCCCGAAGCTAATTTTATTTCTGACCTAGAAGCAGACTCCCTAGATACAGTAGAGCTCATTATGGCCTTCGAAGAAGAGTTTGATATTGACATTCCTGATGAAGTTGCTGAGCAAATTACAACTGTCGGTGAAGCAGTGAAAATTATTGACTCCAAAGCTGACTAGTTCAGCTTTAGAACGGTTATGTAATTCTAGTTGTAGAGCTGCGACTTTTTAATAAGTAATCGCGGCTTTCTGGCTAGATTTGTTGTTTAAAGCGACGTTCTTATCACGTCCTGAGTGGACAACGAAGTTACCTTCTCCCCACTGCAAATAGATTTAATCCTTATTATGGCAAACTCATCTCTGCATCGCGTTGTGATCACTGGCTTGGGGGCAATTACCCCCATTGGCAATACCCTCGAAGAATACTGGGACGGCTTGATGGCTGGTCGCAACGGTATTGACCTGATTACAGCTTTTGACGCATCGGAGCATGCTTGTCGTATTGGGGGAGAAGTTAAAGGTTTTAACCCCTTTGAATTTATTTCAAAAAAAGAAGCCAAGCGTATGGACCGCTTTTCCCAATTTGCCGTTGCAGCGAGTAAGCAGGCGATCGCCGATGCGGGACTCATCATTAATGAAGATAATGCACCAGATGTCGGTGTGATGATTGGCACTGGAGTTGGTGGCCTCAAGGTATTAGAAGACCAGCAAACAATTTATTTAGAGAAGGGCCCCAGTCGTTGTAGCCCGTTCATGATTCCGATGATGATCGGCAATATGGCAGCCGGTTTAACCGCCATTCATACCGGTGCTCAAGGCCCAAATAGTTGTACTGTAACAGCTTGTGCTGCTGGCTCTAACGCCGTCGGCGAAGCATTTCGTTTAGTACAACGAGGCTACGCAAAAGCCATGATTTCTGGTGGCACAGAAGCTGCGATTACTCCCCTCAGTTATGCCGGATTTGCTTCTGCCCGTGCTTTATCCCGTCGTAATGACGATCCAAAACATGCTTGTCGTCCCTTTGATAAAGATCGAGATGGATTTGTGATGGGTGAAGGCGCAGGCATTCTTATCCTTGAGGAGTTGGAGCATGCGATCGCCCGCGGCGCAAAAATTTATGGTGAAATTGTCGGTTACGGTATGACCTGCGATGCCTACCACATGACCGCACCAACACCAGAAGGAACTGGGGCAACTCGTGCCATTGAATTGGCTTTGAAAGATGGTGGCTTAGCACCGAACGAAGTGAATTACGTTAATGCCCACGGTACAAGTACTCCCGCCAACGACATCACCGAGACAAAAGCAATTAAACGAGCTTTAGGTGACCAAGCCTATAAAATTTTAGTCAGTTCGACAAAATCCATGACGGGTCACTTACTCGGTGGCTCTGGTGGCATTGAAGCTGTTGCCACAGCCATGGCGATCGCCAATGATCGTGTACCTCCCACGATTAACTTGGAAGAACCCCAAGAAGGATGCGATTTAGACTACGTTGCCAATGAAAGCCGCGAACATAAAATAGAAGTTGCCCTATCGAATTCTTTTGGTTTTGGTGGCCATAACGTGACATTAGCATTCAAAAAATACCACCCCTAATAAATGTTATCGATTTGACAGAAATCATTCTTGCCCATCGATCCCAACAGTGGGATGATGAGTGTAATTTTGGGGAGAGCCCATCGCCATACTCGATGTATTGGTAACCCTTTATAGTTTTTCCTATTTGTTGTTTACAGTCAGAAATACGCACTATGACCGTTGCTACCCAATCTATTGACCAACTTTGTATTAATGCAATTCGCTTTTTAGCAATTGATGGCGTCGAGAAGGCGAAGTCCGGTCACCCCGGATTGCCGATGGGCGCAGCTCCTATGGCTTATACCCTATGGGATAAGTTCATGCGCTTTAACCCCAAAAATCCCAATTGGGTTAACCGAGACCGCTTTGTTCTATCTGCTGGTCATGGTTCCATGCTCCAGTACGCTTTGATGTACTTGGCTGGTTATGACAGTGTTTCCCTAGAAGATCTAAAGCAATTCCGCCAGTGGAAGTCTAAGACTCCCGGTCACCCCGAAAACTTTGTTACTCCCGGCGTTGAAGTTACAACGGGTCCCCTCGGCCAAGGTATTGCGAATGGTGTCGGCCTTGCCCTTGCAGAGGCACATTTGGCTGCCCGTTTCAATAAGCCCGATGCAAAACTTTTTGATCATTACACCTACGTAATTATGGGTGATGGTTGCAACATGGAAGGTATTTCTGGCGAAGCCGCTTCCCTTGCTGGTCACTGGGGTCTCGGTAAGCTCATTGCTCTCTATGATGATAACCATATTTCCATTGATGGTTCTACCGATGTCGCTTTCACTGAAGATGTAAGTGCTCGTTTTGAGGCTTATGGTTGGCATGTACTCCATGTAGAGGATGGCAACACTGACACCGATGCGATCGCCAAAGCGATTGAAGAAGCAAAAGCTGTCACTGATAAGCCCACAATGATTAAAGTCACCACCATTATTGGTTATGGCTCCCCTAATAAAGGCAACACTGCTGGTGTTCACGGTGCAGCCCTTGGTGAATCTGAAATCGAACTAACTCGCAAGGAGCTCGACTGGAACTATGGTCCCTTTGAGGTTCCTGAAGATGCCCTCAGTCATTTCCGTAAAGCCGTTGACCGTGGTGCAAGCGCTGAAGCCGAGTGGAATCAGATTATGGCGACCTACAAGACCAAGTATGCTGACGAAGCAGCCGAACTTGAGCGTCTCCTCTCTGGTGAATTGCCTGCAAACTGGGCTGATTGCCTCCCTACAGCAACCCCTGATGTGGCTGGCATGGCGACCCGTAAGCATTCCCAAGCGACTCTTAATGCGATCGCCCCTGTATTAGATGAGTTGATCGGTGGTTCTGCTGACTTAACCCACTCCAACTTGACTGAAATCAAAGTTTCCGGCGATTTCCAGAAAGGCGCTTACGAAAACCGTAATGTTCACTTCGGTGTACGGGAACACGCCATGGGTGCGATTTGTAATGCGATCGCCCTCCATGGAACTAACTTAATTCCCTACGGCGCGACTTTCCTAATCTTCAGTGACTACATGCGGAACTCCATCCGTTTGTCTGCTCTCTCTGAGACCCGCGTAATCTGGGTGATGACCCACGATTCCATCGCCCTTGGTGAAGATGGCCCAACACACCAGCCTATTGAACAGGTTGCCTCTCTCCGTGCAATTCCCAACCTCTATGTCTATCGTCCCGCTGATGTGAACGAGACATCCGGTGCATACAAGGTCGCTGTAGAAAGTAAAAAGACTCCGACCCTCCTTGCCCTGACACGCCAAAATCTCCCCAACCTTGAAGGTAGCTCTATTGAGAAAGCCGAAAAGGGTGGTTACATTCTTTCTGACAGTGAAGGCACTCCCGATATTATTTTGATCGGTACTGGTAGTGAAGTTCAACTCTGTGTTGCCGCTGCTGATGAACTCCGTTCTACTGGTAAAAATGTTCGTGTGGTTTCCATGCCTTGTGTCGAACGTTTTGAAGAGCAAGATACTACTTACCAAGAGTCTGTACTTCCGAAGTCTGTCACCAAGCGTGTTGCGGTAGAAGCTGGCTGCACTATGAGCTGGTATAAGTATGTTGGCTTTGAAGGCGCAGTTGTTGGTGTTGACACCTTTGGTGCTTCTGCTCCCGGTGGCATCATCATGAAAGAATACGGTTTCACCGTTGAAAATGTTGTTAGCACTGCAAAAGAAGTGCTCGGTTAATTTTATCTGTTAAATTAAACTGAATTATTTGAAATTTGAAAAGGGTAAGCTTTGGCTTGCTCTTTTTTCGTTTATCGACCACCCAATTTACGATTGGTCAAAGTATTCTTGATTTTTTTATTCTGAGTCGACATCGTCAGTTGCAAAATTTCTGAGATTAAATTCTGCTGGTGCAATGTTGCCTGTGCTGAAAGGTTCAGGTGCTATGGCTTCTGGATCGGGGCGAGTATGTGGTGGGGTGAAAATATTTTCCGATAAACTCCGCGCCGTACTTCCTAATATCGGCACTGATTGGGTCGTTTTAGGGGCGATCGCCTGATCTTCTGTTCTTAAACTTTCTCCCGTTGACAGCGGACGCTGTGGCATAACGGCACTCTCATTGCTTATTTGCTTGGGGAAGCTGAGGGCGACAGGGGGAATGGCTGAATAGTTGGGATAGCCAGGGATGCTTGGTTGATTTGTTGCATATTGTGGCAGAGAGGTCGGGATTCTTAGTTCCGGACTAATGGCATAGTCACTTTCAATTGCCTCTTGACTATCTCTCGGAACGAAAACCTGATTTGATTGTTCCTCAGATACTAACGAATTATTTTCTGGTTCTGGGAAAGTCGAGTTTTCTTCCGTAACTTCATTGAGGCGATCGCCATCATTATCAGTGAACAAACTGAGGTACAGGGGAGTAATAATAGCTCCCGCAAGAAATACGCCAATGTACAACAGAGAATTTTTGTTCATGCCACCAAATTTACAAAGCTTTCCTCTTGTAACACATTTAGCTTGACAGCCCACTATCTCCCTAGGAACCTTTTCCAGAGCAAAATGTTTCTTCTCGGTAAAAAACACCATATTTTTTCGTGAGAGCAGCGATTAATTCAGCCAAAATAAACAAGGCTTGAAAATCAAGCGTTCAAATCGCTTTGAATAGCTTTAAAATTATAGTCTCAAGAACATTTAGACCTAGCATGACTAACGAAGCACCAAACCTTCCCAGCCAGTATGACCCCCACGGCACAGAAAATAAGTGGCAACAGACTTGGCTTGAGCAGCAAGTGTTTCAGGCAGACCCCAGCAAAGAAGGCGACTCTTTTTGCATCGTAATTCCGCCGCCAAATGTTACGGGCAAACTCCATATGGGTCACGCATTTAATACCTCCTTGATCGACACAATTGTGCGATATCACCGCATGAAGGGAGAAAATGTGTTGTGTTTACCCGGTACTGACCACGCGAGTATTGCCGTACAGACCATTGTCGAAAAACAGCTTAAAGCAGAAGGCAAAACCCGTTATGACCTAGGCCGCGAGAAATTTTTAGAACGAGCTTGGGCTTGGCGCGAAGAATCCGGTGGCACCATTGTGAATCAATTAAAACGCATGGGTTTGTCGGCGGATTGGTCGCGGGAAAGTTTTACGCTCGACGAAAATTTATCGGAAGCTGTCAAAAAAGCCTTTATTACCCTCTACGATGAAGGCCTTATTTATCGCGGTAATTATCTGGTTAATTGGTGTCCGGCTTCCCAATCGGCGGTGTCTGACCTTGAGGTTGAAAGCAAAGAAGTTGACGGGCATCTTTGGCATTTCCGTTATCCCTTGACCGATGGCAGTGGTTTTGTAGAAGTTGCGACCACTCGTCCCGAAACTATGCTTGGTGATACGGGCGTTGCAGTTAACCCAAATGATGAACGCTATCAACATCTCATCGGTAAGACCCTTACTTTGCCTATTGTTGGTCGTGAGATTCCGATTTTTGCGGATGAATTAGTTGATCTAGAATTTGGAACAGGTTGTGTAAAGGTAACGCCGGCTCACGATCCTAATGACTTTGAAATGGGTAAACGCCATGATTTACCGTTTATCAATATCATGAATCGTGATGGCACACTCAACGAAAATGCTGGCATGTTTGCGGGTCAGGATCGATTTGAAGCGCGTAAAAATTTAGTTGCGAAGCTGAAGGAAGATGGTGTTCTGATTAAAACGGAAGATTATCGGCACGCGGTTCCCCACAGCGATCGCGGCAAAGTTCCTGTCGAGCCTCTTTTGTCAACTCAATGGTTTGTCAAAATCGATCCGCTATCCAGCAAAACTTTGGCGTTTTTGGATGAAGATAATCAACCGAATTACGTGCCTGAGCGTTGGCGGAAAGTTTATCGTGATTGGCTCGTAAAACTGAATGATTGGTGTATTTCTCGTCAGTTGTGGTGGGGTCATCAAATTCCCGCTTGGTATGTGGTTAGTGAAACGAAGGGCGAAATTCAAGACGATACTCCCTTCGTTGTTGCCCATGATGAAGCTGAAGCCAAACAGAAGGCGATCGCCGAATATGGTGAAGATTGTCTATTAGAGCAAGATTCTGACGTTTTGGATACTTGGTTTTCTTCTGGACTCTGGCCATTTTCAACCTTAGGTTGGCCCGATGAAAACGCTCCTGATTTTCAAAAATATTTTCCAAATAGCGTTTTGGTTACAGGCTTTGACATTATTTTCTTCTGGGTTGCCCGAATGACCATGATGTCTAGCCACTTCACTGGCAAGATTCCGTTTAAAGACGTGTATATTCACGGTTTAGTGCGGGATGAAAACGGCAAGAAAATGTCGAAATCTGCCAATAACGGCATTGACCCTCTTTTAATGTGTGATCGTTATGGTACCGATGCGTTGCGTTACACATTAATTCGCGAAGTTGCTGGTGCTGGTCAGGATATTAGTCTTCAGTATGACCGGAAAACCGACGAATCCCAATCCGTTGAAGCTTCTCGAAATTTTGCGAACAAACTTTGGAATGCTGCGCGTTTTGTCATGATGAACCTAGAAGGGCAAACACCAGCTGTTTTAGGTCGCCCTGCTGATGCAGATCTAGAATTAGGCGATCGCTGGATTCTGTCACGGTTACATCAAGTGATTGCCGACACTCACCATAACCTTGCAAATTATGCCTTAGGCGAATCTGCAAAAGCTCTCTATGAATTTATTTGGGGTGATTTTTGTGACTGGTATATCGAATTAGCAAAGCCACGCTTGTATGCCAAAGAAGAAAAAGATGCTTCATCCCGTAGAGTTGCCCAGCAGATTTTGGCGTGGGTTTTAGAAGATATCCTGAAGCTTCTTCACCCTTTTATGCCTCATATCACCGAAGAGATTTGGCAGACTTTAACCCAGAGCAATGGCAACACATTTGTTGCAACTCAACCTTATCCCGCCGAGAATGAAAACCTTGTAGACAAAGCTTTAGAAACAGAATTTACTCTATTAATTGAAACAATTCGCGTCATTCGAAATCTGCGCGCCGAAGCCGGAATCAAGCCCAGCGCAACAGTTAATGTCATTTTACAAAGTGAGTCAACCCCTGAACTGACAACCTTAGAAAAAGGCGAAGCTTACATTTACAAATCGGCGAAAGTTGAAACCTTGAAACTTACTGAATCCCTTAATTCTGATCTAAAACAGGCGATCGCCGGCGTTGTGGGAACAATACAAGTATTAATTCCTTTAGAAGGTTTAGTCGATGTTCCGGCTCTTTGTGCAAAACTAGAGAAGAATTTAAGTAAAGTAGAGAAAGAAATAGCTTCTTTAAGCAGTCGTTTGAATAATCCCGGCTTTGTCAACAAAGCCCCCGAATCGGTTATTCAAAGTGCGAAAAACTCCCTCGCTGAAGCTGAAGCCCAGCAAAACATCTTGCAGGAACGGCTACAGCGCCTACAATAACCACTTTTCCTTTGTAATGCGTCACCTCGCCCAAGTTCAAATTAATCCCTTAACTGGTCATCAACAGCTACTTATTCTTGCCCATGAGCAACAAGACGGTAGCTGGAAACTTGGCGATCGTCTCGAAATTTTACTAGACCATAAGTCCTTTGCAGCAGGAATGCTAGTTATTGTAAAACTTGGCGAAGATAATTCACTTCTCAGCATTCATAACGCAACAGATTGGCTCCTTGAAGTTGTTAAACGACACTTTGCACAGGATTCAATTACACCTGATTTCATTCGTAAAGAGCAAGCAAAAATCGAGACTTGGCGGCAGGAGATCACTTCCCAAAGCCAAGATCTCACACGTCGTCAGCTAGAAATCGAAACCCGCCGTGAACAACTCGAAGAATTAGAAAAAAAGTTAGCCAATCAAGATTCCTAAAAATTCAATAGCATTTTGAGAAGTTGAATGGAACAGACGTAGGTGCTCCCCTAGAACCGAATAATACTTATAAGTACCTTGAGTCCAAATGTAGATTGTGACGCTCACTGCTAGTCCTAACTCTTCAGGCAGTGCTTAGAGCGGTCAATCTAATAGCATCTCCAGCCCATTCAATACACAAGATATCTGTTGATTTGGAGTCCACCTCAATGAGCCTTAGACGGAAAAAGCTTATATGAAAAAGCCTTTACGTTAAGTTGAAGCCGACGAATATTTCAAGCTCCTGCATAACAAGACTCTGAAGCCTATTAAATGCCTTAATCTTGATGACTTTGACTATAGACATGTAAGCATCGATGCCCGTTTTCCGCACCTTGATTCACGTCAAAGAGTAATACGCATTAGGAAGTTAATGGAAGAAGCACAATGCCATCTTCGCTATTTAGCGCCCTAATCTGCACAGATGAATCCCATCGAGAAATGTTGAGGATGGTTGAAACAGAACATCAGAAAAGCGAGGAAAAATATTTTCAAACAATAGAAGAAACTATTGATGCTCTTCTTACCGTTTTGTCTTAATCCTGACAGCTTTGACTATCAAAAGAAAATCACCTGCTATATCGAGGTTAGTTTACCTTTTTTTCCTTTCCTAGTCTGCAATATCCATGGCGACTATTCTTTGCTCGACGACATGACTAATACAAACTCCCTCATTAAACCTGTCCAAGAGCCAAAGAACAATAAGCGTTAACCATAAAGCCACAAATGTAGGATTCGGTTAGTTAGCTTATCAAAGCCAACAAAAATGCAGATTTATTTACCTAGAGCCAATGGCGGTTGCGTGACGAAAGAGAAGAGCTGTGTAGAGATGTCGAGTATATTGCGAGTTTTTTTATATTTCCGAACGATGCTAGAAGGCTTACTGAGAGTCACTTTGAGGGTATGCGAGAAGGGTATCAAAAAATATTTTCAGAAAAAGGTGTTGACATGTCGAGGGAGTGTGGTTAATATAGTT
>NZ_MRBY01000022.1 GCF_001904615.1 [Limnothrix rosea] IAM M-220 | reverse complement strand
GCTCTCCCATTCACCGCGTCGTATTTCCGAGCATGCTTAAGCAAAACTCACGTTAGGTAATTTATGGCTCTACGGAATAGCAAGTTTTTTCGGCTTGATTGTAATCGGCTGTGTCAAGAAAATTTCAAAAATAGCTCGTTACAATGGGTGAAGCTGTTTTTTTTGGGTTGCAGCAAATATCATGCGCGATCGCCGGTCTCTACTTCATCTACCGTTTAATATTTTGCGAACGACTTTGCTACTCGGTAGTAGTGGCATTGCCATTTTATTAGTTGTCGCGTTTTTCCAATTTGGGCAATTTAGTTGGCGTTGGTTTCAGAACGCGGGGAATTGGCTGAAGGTTGAAACTCAGGAGCCTGAGGTCGAATCGCCAACGCTAATTGTTCAGCAAATTCGTGGGGTCAGTGAACTGACAACGACGGTCTTTGCAATGGAGACAGTTGTGCCTGCTTCTCAGACTCGTCAGCTGGGGGATTTGGTAGTGGGAGAAAGTCGCTTGCTTTATGTTGCCTATGGTGAGGTGCGGGCGGGTATTGATTTGAGTACCTTGACTGATGATGCAGTGAAAACGGACGGCGATCGCCTCGTGGTGACATTGCCGGAACCCAAAATCCTTGATAAAAAAATTGACGTTGAACGTTCGCGAATTTATGACTACGACCGTGGCTTTCTCAATCTTGGCCCCGATAAAATTCCAGAATTATTGGAATTTACGCAGCGTGATACCCTAAATCGTCTCGCTATTCATGCCTGTAACCAAGGTATTTTTGGACAGGCTAATGAACAGGCAGAGGTTGCCCTTGCCGGTTTGCTCAGCAACACAGGTTTTGCCACCGTTGACATTGAAACTACAAAGCCAGCCGTGTGTGGTGGTAATCAAATAAAAACTGAACCCGACAACTTTATGGAGTAGATATTGGGGCGATCGCCGCAGCTTTCGCGCGAATCAGGGGATCGGCATTTTCGGGTAGCCAGTCTAATTGAACCGTTTCACCCAATTTTTTTAGTCCTAATAAAGACGCATATTGCAAGTCAAAAATTCCGGTTTGTAGGCTTTCTTTGAGGAGAGGAATGGCCCGTTGGTCACCAATTTCACTGAGGGCGATCGCCGCCGCTGCGCGGGATTTTTGAAATTGGGGAGCACGATTATTAATGGCCTCCACAAACAAGTCATAGGCGGGCTGATGCTTGAGCCAACCGAATAGCTTAATGACGTGGTAATGAGCGCCATAGTCATTGTGGGCTTCCTCTTTCCATGTCTCAAACAGTGCGGCGGGCGTTTCCTCCGGATAAAATTCCTCAAGGGTTTTAATGGCAAGGTAGCAACGGCCAAAATCTGTGTGGTACAGTTCCCGCACCGCAAAATCTAACGTCGGCTTTTGATCATATTCATGGACTAATTCTAAAGTTTTAGGATGATCTAAAATCACGGCATCTAGGTCAGACTCAATGTCTGCAAAGGCCAAATCACCCGCCGTAAAACCATCGTTGGCCAGTAGGCGAATGCCACGTAATCTAAACACCAAGGATACGGGACACCGGGCGATCGCCCCTATAGCCTGATAATATTTGGCGGTAATTAAGTCCTGAATTGCAGACCGCCGCACCGTAACGCTAGCGTCTTCAAGAAATTCTAAGACCTTACCAATGGCATCGTAATTTTCTGTGAGACGACAAATGGTGGCGATCGCCGCACTGGCTATGGTTTTATCCTCATGGTCAGCGAACTGACGGATTCGGTCTACCGCCGGCACATAATTCAGTTTTTCGAGGGTTTGAATAATCGTGCGATAGCTCTGCTCCGGCCGTTCTAGCAACCGTGTAATATCTTCTAAAATTTGCGTTTCCGTTGTGCCAATTTCACCGATCGCCCAGGCCGCATTTTCCACGGTATAACGATCATCATCATCTAAGCAATGGCGTACATTGGCCAAAGCACGAGTCGCTTGGAGGCGACCTAAACTTTCCAAGGCTTTCCGGCGCGTGATGCGGTCATAGAGCTCCGCTGAAGATTTACTTAAAACCTCAATTAAAGCGTTAACAGAACGTTCCGTCGGAAAATTAATCAAAGTCGAAACAGCCACATAATGTTCCGTTGGGGCAGCGAGCTGTTCAAGGGGGGTTTCTAGTAGGGCGATCGCCTGATCTTCCGTCAACCCAAACATATTTGAAAACCGTTTATCCATACCGGAAACCTAAGAAATAAAGCCTATTTTTAAAAAAGTTTTTACGGGAGGTTTCATTATCTCAGAGGGATTCGCACAAATACAAAAATCAACATTCAGCTTTACAATCTGCAAAGTTCAGGCAACCAAGGAACAAAAATCGGTAGTCTAGATAGGGCAAATCACGACAATGTTCGCCAGTCGCTGATTAGAATATCTAAATTATTAAAATATTGTTTTAAATTTTTACGGAATATTTTTACCATGTCCCAAGAAACGACCCCAGCTTCCGCCGAAGAGCTTGCTGCAGCCATTGAAGAACTCACCCAGTATCGTGAACGTCTCGTCACAGAAATGACCGATACGGCCAAGAAAGCGAAGATTAAAAAATCAAAAATGATGGGTGTCCTTGAGCCTGAGCTCGTGAAAATCGATAATGCCCTTGAAGCTTTAAAAACACAACATGCTGCAACTCACTAATAGTTAACTTTTATTTGCATCACTATTAAGTTAGTTTACAAAAAAAAGCAGATTAATTTGTTGGGAATAAATCATCTCCGATAAATCCAAAAAAGCGTAGCGATATCGTTGCGCTTGTTTCTTTACTTTTCCACTAAATCCATGACTGAAACTATTGATACTTTATTTGCTTCGGAAGCAGAAGTAGATGAATTTCTGGCGATCGCCCGTCAAGAGGCCGTTGAAAAAACCTTTGATACCAGTGACGGCGATCGCATTAAAAAATTAGTGGAATGTATGGGCGATACCCGTGGTTTAACCAGATTGGCGGGGGCAGAAACGATTGGTCTGTTGGGTAAACCTGCCACACCTTTTTTGATTGATGGCTTGCTGAATCATAAAAATGTTGTTGTTCGTCGTGCTTGTGCAAAAACTATTACCCTCATTGCCGATACCTCAGCGGTAGAATCTCTTGTTTATGCCCACCTCAATGATGATGATACGGTGGTGAAAGGCTCCACCATTGGTGCTTTAGCGCGGATGGGTGAGGCGGCAGCCCAAGAACTTTTAAAATTCGTCAAAGACCCCGAAACCTCTGAAAGCACCAAGGGTCATGCGGCATGGGCATTGGCGTTTATCGGTGCTGATGCGAAGGACTATCTCTACCAAGAAATTAATTCTGACTCAGAATCTGTCCGTAGTGCCATCGTCGGGGCGATCGCCAAAATTGCGGCAGACAAAGGCGAAGCCGAAGACTTTGAAGCATTAGTCAAGTTTCTCGATGATGACAGCGAAACCGTTCGATGCGAAACAGCAGCAGTTTTGGGAAATCTCGCCCACAAACCTGCCATCCCCAAACTTTTAACCCTACTCGATCATCCCGAAAGCGAAACCCGAAAATCAGCCGCATTAGCTTTAATGAAAATTAAAGACACATCCGTTATTCCCCAACTACAAACGGCTGCAAAACAAGAGCTAAATGAAGCCCTCAAGCCCATTTTTAACCTAGCAATCTCCCAACTCGAGCGCCAGCTCGATGAAGACGACGATGATTGGGACTAAACCATAAATCAGCTCAAAACACGTAGCGTGCGTTAGCGAAGCGTAACGCACAAAACTAAATATCAGCGCTTACAAAAAGGGCGCATTGCACTATATTTCATTAACATGCCCCTACACCTCAGAGAGGCGTAACGCACAAAACCAACATCAGAATCTATAAAAAAGTGCGTTACATTTCATTAACGAACCCTACATTTGATAGCGTGGATTAGCGATGCGTAATACACACAGTCAAATATCTAATGGTATTGACCTGTAGCGTGCGTTAGCAGAGCGTAACGCACGGATAATCATTGCAATTTTCAGGAAAAAGGCGCGTTACATTTCATTAACGCACCCTACATTTTAGGATTTAACTGTTTGACGATTTTGTACCTCTAGAAAAACCAAAAGCGCATTAATATCCGCTGGATTCACGCCACCGATGCGCGTAGCCTGACCAATGGTGAGGGGACGAACTTTATTTAGTTTTTCACGAGCTTCCATAGAAAGCGTTTCAACGGTCAAATAATCCAGAGTTTCCGGTAATTTACGATTTGTATGGCGACTCACTTGGTCAATTTGATTTTGCTGACGCTTAATGTAGCCAGAATATTTAATATCAATTTCTGCACCTTCTTTTTCTGCCTGAGTTAAGGTTTCATCGCCAAGGCCATAGTGCTCTAAATCCCCATAATGAAACTTCGGACGGCGCAATAAATCGGCTAGGGTCACAGAACTTTTAATTTTATTGCCCGTTTCCGCTGCGATACGCTGTCCCAACTCTTCTAACTGCTTAACGCGTTGGCTATGCAGACGTTCTTTTTCGGCAGTGATATTGGCTTGCTTTTGTTGGTACAAATTCCAGCGGCGATCGCCGATTAAACCAATTTCACGACCAAGGGGAGTTAAACGCTGATCCGCATTATCAGAGCGTAAAATTAAGCGATATTCCGAGCGCGAGGTGAGCATCCGGTAGGGTTCCCGCAGATCCTTCGTACAAAGATCATCGATTAATGTACCGAGATAACTTTGCTCCCGTGGGAAAATCACCATTTCCTTCTGTTGAGCAAATTTTGCCGCATTCACTCCCGCTACAAGACCTTGAGCCGCCGCTTCTTCATAACCTGTTGTGCCATTAATTTGACCCGCCGAAAATAGACCTTCCACTTTCTTAGTCATCAACGTCGGGAAACATTGAGTCGCAGGCAAATAGTCATATTCCACCGCATAGGCAGGACGCAGCATCACACAGTTTTCCATGCCCGGTAAACTTTGCAGCATTTGCAGTTGGAGGTTTTCCGGTAAACCTGTTGAAAAGCCCTGAATATAAAGCTCTGGAATGGTGCGACCTTCTGGCTCAATAAAAATTTGGTGGGAGTCTTTATCCGCAAAACGAACAATCTTGTCTTCAATGCTGGGGCAGTAGCGGGGGCCTTTGGAATCGATAAACCCACCGTAAATAGGCGACAGGTGGAGATTGTCTTTAATGATTTGGTGAGTTTTCTGAGTCGTACGCGTCAAATAACAAGGCATTTGCTCCCGTTCAACCCAAGCCTCTGGGTCAAAGCTAAACCACCGAATTTCTTCATCGGCTGGCTGCTCCTCCATTTTGCTGTAATCAACGGAGCGTTTATCAACCCGCGCTGGAGTACCCGTTTTCAGGCGACCCGTTTCAAAACCTAATTCGTTTAAGGTTTCGGTCATGCCGACAGCCGCAAATTCTCCTGCGCGTCCGGCAGGCATAGATTTATTGCC
Organism: [Limnothrix rosea] IAM M-220; assembly: GCF_001904615.1. Taxonomy (NCBI): domain Bacteria; kingdom Bacillati; phylum Cyanobacteriota; class Cyanophyceae; order Chroococcales; family Geminocystaceae; genus Picosynechococcus; species [Limnothrix rosea] IAM M-220. The sequence continues at coordinate 53,323 of NZ_MRBY01000022.1, read as the reverse complement.
AATCCAAATTGTGCCACCGAGAAATGTGCCCGTGGTCAACACAACGGCTTTAGCGCCAAAACAAGTGCCAAAGTAGGTTTGGACACCACAAATTTCGTCATTATTGCCGAGCACGAGATCCGTAGCCATACCTTCGCGGATCACGAGATTTTCTTGATTTTCGACGATATTTTTCATTACCGCCGCATATTCTCGCTTATCCGTTTGCGCCCGTAATGCCCATACTGCAGGCCCTCGCGAGGAGTTGAGAACCCGTTTTTGAAGATAGGTGCGGTCTGCCATTTTGCCGATTTCGCCACCGAGGGCATCGACTTCATGGGTGAGCTGAGATTTTGCTGGGCCGCCTACCGCAGGGTTACAGGGTTGCCAGGCGATCTTGTCGAGATTGAGGGTCAGCATTAAAGTACGGCATCCCAAACGAGCGGCGGCTAATGCGGCTTCGCAGCCAGAATGTCCTGCACCAATGACGATCACATCAAATTCATCTTGAAAATCGACGGGGGTTCTCAGCATGGCGAAATGGTTGTGGTTGCAATGATTAGTATTGTGGCTCAGTCCCTAATCTTAACTTGTTTATTCTCTATCTACTCGCTAATTTCCCCACAAAAAAATGCCCGGCGATCGCCCCATAGACTCCTCTCTCCGGGAATTTTTCGCCGATGGTTTGCCTATAAGTTCACCTATGGCAGTTTCCCTAGACAAAGCCTCAACCTAGGCAATATCAGAACTAGGGGTGAAATTTGTATTGACGAAATTTGTCTTTTCTATTAGCGTCCCATCAAATTCCACCTCTTCAAGCCTTGCATCAGAAAAATTCGCATAACGAATATCTGCTTGATTGAAGTAAGACTGACAAATATAGGCCTCACTAAAATTGCAGTGACGAAGATTCGCATTGATAAAGCTTGTGCCCTGAATTGTCGCCTCAGAAAAATTTAGCCCTTCTAAATCCATGCCCTCAAAATTAACGTCCCTTAAAAACGCACAACTAAAATCAGAATCTTGCAAAGAAGCGCCATAAAGTTTGGCATGGCTAAAGCGAGCCTCTTTGCAGTTCGTCCACTTCAGATTGGCACCATTGAGATTAGACTGCCTTAAATTAATCCCCACCAAATCACTGCCACAAAGATTCGCGCCCCAAAAGTTTGCACCGCGAGAGTTCGCATGATTTAACTTAGCACCGCACAAACGTCCCCTAGGAAATTTGGTATTCACCATAAAAGCGCCTTGCAGATCTGCTTTTGTGAGATCCGTATCTGCAAACTTTGCATCATTTAATTTGGCATGGGACAAATTTGCCCAATTCATTAATGCGCCAGAAAGATTCGCCCGGATCAAAAAGGTACGCTTCAGGTTAGTGCCGATCAAGTTCGCACCACGAAAGTCAACACCAACGAGGGTCTCACCGCTGAGGTCTTCGCCCTGCAAGTTGATGCCAGAAAAATCTCGCTCGCCATGCTCGTAGGCCCTTAGTAATTGTTGAACTTTCATAAACCCTTCTCACTCCCCGCACGGCAGTATGTGACGGTCGATGTTGCCCAAGGTAAATGCCTCGGTTTGACATCGTTATTTTTTGCCCTTTTCCACTTTTGATTGTATATCTTAAAAAAATATTAAGCGGTATAAATGATGGCGATCGCCAAAAAAGTTCACTAAAGTTTTTCTTGCGTAAATTGACGTATTTTTATTGACGCTTTTCTAAAGTAATGCGTTTTTTCTCTATATGAAAGGACTTTTCGTCCATAACAAAGGATTTCTGGATTGTTTCAAATACTTGTCCGAAGACAAATTATCAAGTTTTATAAACTCTTACTCATAAAAAAACGTTCCCTGATATTTAGGAAACGCTCTACCCCTAGGGGTTTTGTGATTATTTAAAGCTACAGAAAGCATCTTGAAAATGAGTCTTTCGTGAAACGAATCGTTACAGAACAGTTAGGGAGAAACGGGCTGATACTCAATGGTTTCAGCATGTCCCCAAAATGCTTCGAGATTATAAAACTCCCGCTCCTGGGGGAGAAAAACATGGACAATCACTTCACCATAATCTTGCAATACCCAAGTGCCATCGTTATGGCCTTCTTTTCTGAGGGGAACTCTCTCAAATTCTTTTTCTAGTTTGTCTTCAATGGCATCGGCGATCGCCCGCACTTGGGTACGAGAAAAGCCCGTCGCCACGACAAAAAAATCCGCCAAATAGGACACTTCATTAACTTTTAACAGGACGATATTTTCCGCTTTTCGGTCATCCGCCGCCTCAGCAATACTCCACGCTAAACGCCCGCTCTCTAGTGCCTCAAGATTTTTCGGTAGATTCATTAATGTTGTGTGATTTTTTGAGTTCTCTATTTTACATTTCTAGCTTACCTCGTAATTTTTCGGGAAACACACCAAAGTTGGCGATCGCCGTCCCCCCTAGATCGTCTCAAATCACAATTTGTTCTTGCCCAAAAAATTAAGACAAAGTAAATTTTCCAAAATTTCCGTAGAGAAGTTGACTTATGCTAAGATGCAGCTGTTGAGAATGATTCTTATTTGCTGCCCTGCTAATATTCGAGTTGGCGATCGCAGCCCATCACCTTAGTAGACTGAAAGACCACGTACTATGAACCCAGCTCCCATCCTGCAGATTAAAGAACTTTGCAAAGTTTTTGCGACAAATGAGATACCCGCACTGAGTCACATCAACTTTCAACTGCAACAGGGAGAAATTCTAGGTTTATTAGGCCCTTCCGGCTGCGGCAAAACAACACTACTAAGATTAATTGCTGGATTCGAAGCCCCCACCAGTGGACACATCACCCTAAACTCAGACATTGTCAGCACCCCAGAACGAAATATTCCGCCAGAACAACGCAACACAGGCATGGTTTTTCAGGACTATGCGTTGTTTCCCCACTTTACGATCGCCGACAATATTGCCTTTGGCCTGCGCCACCGCAACAAAAAATTATCCAAACAAGCCATCAAGAAACGGATTCAAGAGACTTTGACCTTAGTCGGCCTAACAGGTTTAGAACACCGTTATCCCCACGAGCTTTCCGGTGGCCAGCAACAGCGCATCGCCCTTGCCCGTGCCCTTGCCCCTCGTCCCGCCCTTATTTTGCTAGACGAACCCCTAAGCAACCTAGATGTCCAAGTCCGCCATCATCTGCGCCAAGAAATCCGCCAGATCATCAAAGCAGCAGGCATTTCTGCCATTTTTGTGACCCATGACCAAGAAGAAGCTTTAGCAATATCAGATCGCATTGCAGTGATGCGAGCCGGGAAAATGGAGCAGTTCGGTACACCAGAAGAAATTTATACCAATCCATCCTCTCGCTTTGTCGCCGAATTTGTGACCCAGGCGAATTTTCTTCCCGCCAAAATTAGTGGCGACACTTGGGAAACGGAAATTGGTAAATTTCGAGTTGCAGCGATTACCCCAGTCGATATTGCTGAAGGTGAGCTAATGGTGCGCGAGGAAGAACTAGAATTAATTCCCCAAGCGGAAGCTCCGGTTGTGGTGCGTGAGCGCCAGTTTTTAGGTCGAGAATATCGTTATTGTCTCCAGACGGATTCGGGCAAATATCTCCACGCTCGCACAGGTATTCAAACAATGGTGCCAGTGGGTTCCCGCGTTGAGGTAAAAGTACAAACTAATCAGCCCCATTTTTTCCTCGCCAGCTAACGGCTCCTCGCCAAGGCTAGGGGGGTTGTTTCGCTCAATTTAATTTTTCCATTTAATTTCTTATAGTTCTGGTGGAAAAAAAGATTGAACTATATTAATCATGATTCTCTAAATTTTTAGCGTCTTGTTGCTGCCAGCCCTGCTTTCACCCTTACCCGCGCTTTCGTTTGGCGTTTACGACCGAGGAGCCAATAGGTATCCATTTCACCTTTGCCTTTAATGGCGACTTTGCCGCGGTGTTTTAGGACATATTTTTTGCGTAATAGCTCATAGGTTGAAGCGGTTACTTGGATGCTACCCGGTTCGCCGGAAGATTCCATGCGACTCGCCACATTAACTGAATCGCCCCAAAGGTCATAGATGAATTTTCTGGTGCCAATCACCCCGGCGACGACGACGCCAGTGTTGATACCTATGCGAATTTTGACATCTTCGTCTAGTTCGTTTTGTAGTTCAGTCACAGCCTGTTGCATCGCTAAAGCCATCTCGGCGATCGCCTCGGCGTGGTCACGGCGGGGCAGGGGCAATCCTGCTGCCACCATATAGGCATCACCAATGGTTTTGATTTTTTCGAGGCCTAGGCGTTCTGCATAGTGATCAAAGGTTGAAAATACCCGATTCAGAAGATTAACCAGTTCAATCGGCCCTAATTTCGCCGATAGGGGTGTAAATCCAACGATGTCTGCAAATAAAATTGTTACTTCGTCAAAATGTTCGGCGATCGCATCTTGGCTTTGTTTGAGTTGTTCGGCGATCGGCTCAGGCAAAATGTTGAGGAGTAGTCGTTCTGCCTTTTCTTGTTCAACGGCAAGCTGTTTTGCTCCCACCTCAATTTGTTCCAGCATGCTGTTGATACTGTTGGCTAAAGCACTAATTTCATCTTGACCAGACTCTTTCACCCTTAAAGCTAAGTTATTTTGAGTGCCGATGGTTTCGACCTCTGCACTGAGGCTCGTGACTCGCTTGAGAACAAATTTTTCTAGGAGCACCATAATAACGACCCCAAAGATAATGCCCACACTACTCAAGGACACCACCAAATAAAAAAGACTCTTTTGGCCTTGTTTGTGAATATCCCGCGGAATAATCACCTTAAGTAGCAATGCTGGCTGGTCATTAAGATCATGAATTAGACCATAGCCATGGATGATATCGCCATCAACCGGACGAATTTCCATGGGCACCGCGTCGGGAGCCTGAAGTTTATTCGCGATTTGGGATAGGGCATCATCGGCTAAGGCTTCCTTGAGAGGATAAAACTTTAGATCGAGTTTGGTGCGAGTTGATAATGCTTCAATGCGATCGCCGTCGAGAAATCTCCCCAGCAAAAATGTGCCGCGACTCGGCCCAGTTCCTTCACTGGTTAAGATTGGCTGCGACGCTAATAAAATCGCTTTATCTCTCAGCATTAAAATGCCCGTCGTTTCGCTTTCCTCATCGACATGGGTAACAAGGGGATTGCCCTGCTCAAATTGGTTGATTAGTCCGGGCGGTAGATCAACTTTTTCTTCTGTTTCGCGGTCAAAACCTGTCCCAAAAATAATATTTGCGTCGTTATCCAAGAGGGCGATCGCATTAATTTTTAGACCCGCAAAGGACTCTTCAATTAAATTGACCTCAGGATATTCAGGATTTTCACCAACGGCATAGTCATAGGTGTCATCCCAAGCAGCATAGTCATATACAGAAACACTCAACTGCTCAATCTCTTCAAAGAGGGCTTCCTTCACCCGCTGTACATTCCGCTCCGTATCTTTCGCTTCTAGCTCCGCAAAACTCCCCCCCAGGATCGCGGAAAGACTCCCATAGAGCACCCCAATTAGGCTGACAAGCAAAGTACTAATGAGAAGTAATGTTTTCTGACGAAGACGCATAGCAGATGCTGAAGGTGAGGGGTGAGTATGGGCAAAAAGAGCAAACGATCTGGGAAATTGTCCCTATGCTAACTTTACTTTTCAATCTTGGCGATCGCCCGTTATCCAGAGCAATTTGTCATGAAAACTTAGTCAAGGGTAGGCAAATTCCAAGCAAAACATTCACAATACACATTATTGCTCAATGTAACGGAGCCATTGAAAGCCCCAGTGTTACCCGAAACAACCGCCCATGTCCGTATCCTGCAACAATCTTGGCAGCAAGGAAAAATCCTTGGAGAAGTTCGTGCTGGTTCCTATGAATGGAGTTTCCAGTGGCATTTTCGCCAGGGGAAATTGCGCGTTCATCCCTCCCTTGGACGGGCACTGATTTTTGAGCCTTTAGGGCGCTTCCTGGAGCACAGCGACTATCACCTAGAACCGGGAGGCGACTATCAATTTATGTTGCGCACTCGACTGTAGGGCTCATTTTTCCTGTTATGAAAAGGTTTTGGTGACAGCTCATGACAATCTAAGGGAGTATCTTGCAGATTAACGAATTCCCTTATCCAGATTAAAGGGGGTCGCCCATGTATCCAAGATAAACTAGCTGTAGGAAGAGCCATTAGTGCTAGGGAAACTCATTATGCAGAAGGTGTTATTTCTGTTCGGAGAGCTTAATGATGATGATATTGATTGGCTAATTACAGCTGGACAGGTAGCACGGATTCCGCCAACAACTTCATTGGTGACGGAAAATCAGCCCTTAGAAAATCTCTATATTCTCCTTGAGGGTTCGGTATCGGTTTCCATTTGCACTTTGGATAGGATCCGTGAAATCGCGGTTTTAACGAGTGGTGAAATTTTTGGAGAGTTATCTTTTATGGATAATGATCTGCCCACTGCGAGTATTGAGACCCTCGAAGAATGTTTGATTTTGTCGATCCCTCGTCCAAAAATTTCCCTACGCCTCCAGCAGGATATTGGGTTTTCGGCTCGGTTTTATCGGGCGATCGCCACATTTTTAGCCCATCGTCTACGCAATACCGTGAGCACCCTTGGTCAGGATAAAGATTTTGTCTTTAACCAGAGCTTTAGTGCCGACGAACTCCCCAACAGTGCCATCGAAAATTTTGAATTAGCCTCTACTCGTTTTGACTGGCTTTTGCGGCGGGTAAAATCCCAAACAACTGTGGAGCAAGCACCTTAAGGTCATGGGCTATTGGTTTGCAGGCCATTGGTTTGAGGGGACAGATCTGACGCTTTCGGTCACTGACCCAAGCTTTTTATTTGGTGCAACAATTTTTACGACCCTTCGGGTCTTTGAGGGGGATCTACAGAGTCCCCTCTCCCATTGGCCAGCCCACTGCGATCGCCTGCACAACACGATCAAACAATTAAATTGGCCACAGCCAAACTGGCAAGCCATTAAAATGGGTGCGACAAAGGTTGCGGAGTTTTACCCAGTTGTTCGTATTACCCTTTTGCACGATGGCCGTGAACTTATCATTGGGCGACAGTTACCCACCGAGTTGGTGACAAAACAGCAACGGGGCATTCAGGCTTGGCTGGCCGCAGATGGCATTTATCGAAGGTCTTTGGCGGATTTTAAAACCGGAAATTATCTTGGTGCATGGCAGGCACTACAAGGGGCGATCGCCCAAGGGGCAGGCGAAGCAATTTTAATCGGTGTCCATGGCGATTGGCTCGAAACAGCCACAGGAAACCTATGGGGATTTGACGGCGAACAATGGTGTACTCCGCCAGCCCAAGGGCTTTTACCGGGCGTAATGCGTGCCCATCTCATGAGTCAATTGCAGCACACTGGCCAATCCATTGTCGAAATCCCCTGGACAAGTGAGCACCTAAAACAGTTTGAGGCGATCGCCTACAGCAATAGCGTTGTCGGTGTAATTCCCCTGACGAATATCAAAAACTCAAGCCTGCCATATGTGTGCGACCCTGACCATGCCGCCGTCCGTGCCCTACAAAAACTCAGCGGTTACAGTAAGAGTCTTTAGCCTCACCCCCTAGGGTCTGGGAAAATGACGGACAAAATACCTCGAAAAAACGCGAGAAAAACCTTAAAATACTTAAGATAAAGTAACAACCTGTAATAAACTCGCCATCGATTTTCATAATTAGATGGATAAAGCCGCTGACTAAACAAGATTAACCAAACCCTATGAATCATCTTTTCCCCCGTAAATGGCTCCGCAATCTTTTCGCTGTCTGCTTTGCGGTAGTGGTCTGGGCGATCGCCACCCCTGCCCAAGCCGTTAATAATCCAGAGCTGCTGCCAGATTATGAGACTCCCGTTGTTGACTTAGCAAACTTCCTCCCTCAGCTCCAAGAAGAAAATATCGTCGAAGATCTCTTGGATTTTGAAGAACAAACAGGCTGGAAAATGCGCGTTCTCACTCAATTTGAGCGTTCACCAGGTCGTGCAGTCAAAGAGTATTGGGGATTAGATGATAAAAGTATTTTATTGGTTGCGGATGGTCGCGGCGGCAATCTTCTCGCTTTCAGTATCGGTGACGACGTTTATGAATTGATGCCTCGTACCTTCTGGATTGAGCTACAAACCCGCTTTGGCAATATGTACTATGTGCGTGACCATGGCGAAAATATGGCGATCGCCGAAGCCTTAGAAACAGCAAAAACCTGTTTAACCAGAGAAGGAGGTTGTATCGTTGTACCCGGTCTACCCAGAGAACAGTGGATTTTAACTTTAATTAGCTCAATCCTTGGCGGTGTAATTTGTGGATTTGCCGCTGTTCCCCGTAATGACGACCAAGTTTTTGCATGGCAATGGGCGTTAATTCTCTCACCACTCTGGGGCATCCTATTCCTCGCCTTTGGTGTCGGCCCTGTCGTCACCCGTACTTCCGAATGGTTACCTCTTTTCCGTAATGTTATGGGTTTTTTGATGGGTGGTTTAGTCGCATTTATTGCACCTATGTTTAATCAAGCAAATACTTCCGAGTCTGAATCTTAAACATCCAGAAATACATCACTTTAATAAATTTGTAACTCCATTTTCCCCTGTTGGCGATCGCCGCAAGGGATTTTTTTGTGACCGCTCCCCATCACGAAACAGAAACTACAGCCAAGAATCCCAAGATAAATCCAAAGACCTTAGGGTTCAAACCGACATTCCACTAATCCACACGGTCAAAAAATAACGAAAACGAAGCTATAGGCTTCCAGCGATTTTATTAGCGATAAGCTAAAGTTATTGAGAATTCCTACCAGATCACAAAAAAAGACTAAATGGCTAGAAAGCTTGCTATAAAAAGATTGTGGATTTAACTCACGTTGAGTTATGGATCAGGCTTGCCCTGAACATCAGGCGATCGCCTACACTTTTTTTTGAAGACCCGAACTAAACTCCTCACCCTAAAGCCCAACATAATTCGTGGGGACAAAATCAGCAATAAAAAAAGACAGCCACAAAGCTGCCTCAAAAATTATTAAAGAATTCCCTGAAAAAACGCTCTAAAAATCCAAATTTTTAGCCATCAGACCTTACATAAAACTCGGTTGGTGACGAATCAAATTAAGAAATTCCTCACGGGTCTTTTGTTCATCCTGAAAAGAGCCAATCATGGCACTCGTTACAGTCCAAGAACCGGGCTTCTGCACACCACGCATAGACATACACATATGCATCCCTTCCATAACAACAGCAACACCTCGGGGTTCGAGAATCTCCTCTACAGCCTCAGCAATTTGACGAGTCAAACGCTCCTGAACCTGCAAACGGCGAGAATACATCTCAACAATACGAGCTAACTTACTGAGACCCACAACTTTTTGGTTAGGAATATAAGCGACATGGGCACGACCCATAAACGGCAACATATGATGTTCGCAGAGACTGAAAAAATCAATGTCGCGCACTAAAACCATCTCATTGTGGCCTTCGTCAAAGATCGCACCATTAACCAACTCTTCAAGGGATTGGTTATAGCCTTGGGTCAAGAACGCCATTGCCTTAGCAACACGCTTAGGTGTTTTCAGGAGACCTTCACGCTCAGGGTCTTCGCCGACAGATTCCAACATTGTATAGACAGCTTCCATCATTTTTTTCTGGCTCTCGTCACTAGAAGGACGAATACTTGCCGTTTTGCCATCATTGCTATTGCGGTCTGGACGAGTGACAATATCTGCCAAATCGCGACCCAAAGCATCTGTAGCGATGGAGGATGAACTACTGTTGTTACCGTTGATAGAAGATGTCGTCATAATGTGTTTTTTTACTAGAGATAAAGATAAATTCGTGCAGATGGATAGTCGGCCGTAACGTAAGTTACAACGCTCCTGCACTAGGTGTGACTACAATTTCTTCAATGTTTGCGCTAGCGGGTAGCTGCACAATTTGAAGGATCGTCTCTGCAACATTTTCCGGAGTGAGCATCATGGCACGATCAAAGTCGGCATCGACGGTTTCTGTATCCCAAATCGGGGTATTCACAGCTCCGGGCATGACTGTGGTCACTCGAATGCCATTGGCACATTCTTCGGCGGCGATCGCCGGGGATAGTGCATTCAGCGCAGCTTTACTAACGCAATAGGCTCCCCACTCAGGAAACACTGTTTTCGCAGCAGTGGAAGAAACATTAATAATCTGTCCTTGCTGCTGCTGACGCATTCGAGGTAGAACACCCAAAGTGACCTGAAAAGAACTGGTGAGATTGAGATCAATAACCTGTTGCCAATCTGCCAAACTGGTCTGCTCAAGACTATGGGTATAACCCATACCAGCATTGTTGATTAAAACATCAACTTGACCCAATTCAGCGGCGATCGCCTCAAATTTTTCCCTGATTTGAGCAAGCTGCAATAGGTCAAAGGCATAGGTCTCCACATCGACACCCTGCCCTTGGGCGGCAATAGCAACCTCTTCGAGGCAGTCAATCGAACGCCCCACCAAAGCCAAATCAATGCCAGCTTGCGCCAAGCTTAGGGCCGTAGCTTTACCGATACCACTATTGGCTCCTGTCACAATGGCTCGCTTTTTATCAGCAGAAAAATTCATACGAATCAAACATTACTTTGTATTGACGCCAAATCTCTTCAGCCTATTTCGGGTTCGTCCAGAAAATATTCGCGACCAAAAAGAGCAATCCCACATGGGGTTGCCGTCAGGGGGACTAAATTTGGACAAATTTTGTAAATGATTGGTTAAAGCAAGCTTCGATTACTTGTACCGCTTTACCACCTTAGTACTTTGGATGTTAATGCCCTAGCAAAGCATGAAGAATATTACAGAATGTTACCAAACTAGTATAGCATCCTAAACCTTAATCATTATAGAAGGTTTAAGGTCATTCTAAAAACACGCCGATTTTACGGAAACGCTGGTAACGCAAATCCTTACGTTGGTCGGGAGTCATCTGCATCAAAGTCTGTAAATTAGACTGAATGGTTTGTTTTAGTAAGCGTGCTGCATTGATTGGATCAGAATGGGCACAAGAGGGCGGCTCGGTCACAATTTCGTCAATAATACTTAGTTTTTTTAAGTCTTCTGCCGTAATTTTAAGGGCTGCAGCTGCTTGCTCCGATTTTCCTGCATCTTTCCATAAAATCGCAGCGCAAGCTTCAGGGGTTGCGACAGTGTAGACGCTGTGTTGGAGCATTAAAACGCGATCGCCGACACCGATACCAAGCGCACCGCCGGAACCCCCTTCACCAATGACAGTGCAGATAATCGGTACATCAAGACTAAACATTTCCCGTAAGTTGTAGGCGATCGCCTCCCCCTGACCAAGTTTTTCCGCTTCAAGACCAGCCCAAGCACCGGGAGTATCAATAAACGTCAAAATGGGCATCCCAAAGCGATTCGCGTGATCCATCAGGCGCATTGCCTTGCGATAGCCACCGGGAGCAGGCATCCCAAAGTTGCGGGCAACATTATCCTTTGTGTCACGACCCTTTTGGTGACCAAGCATCATCACCGGCTGTCCATCAAAGCGGGCAATACCGCCAATGAGCGCCGGATCATCAGACCCACCGCGATCGCCATGGAGCTCAAACCATTCATCCGTCATCATTTGCACATAGTCGAGGGTACTAGGGCGACGGGGATGGCGAGCCAGCTGTAATCTTTGGGCGGGGGTGAGGGCACTAAAAATTTCGTTTCTGAGCTGATCGGCACGCTCTTCAAGCTGCTTGATCTGCTCCGAGACATCGACATTATTTTCTTCTGCCAGCTCTCGAATTTGATCGATTCGTGATTCTAGCTCAGACAGTGGCTTCTCAAAGTCCAATAAAAATGTACGACGCTCCGTTTTCGGCATGGTGATCTCGTTTATTGACAACGTTTACCACCTCCCATTATCGCCACAAGCTCTACCAACAGTAAAGAAATCCGTACTGCGATCGCCCCCAAATTTTGCCAGAATATAACTAAGCCAATAATTTCTGGATAAAAACAAGTCTTTATGAGTAACACAAGTAATTTCCGCGATGCCATACGGCAGGCCAAGGGACAAGACCTCGTTGGCTCTGACGTTATTAAAAACGCGCTTCCCTATCTTGGTGGTGGTTTAGTTCTAACAGCTCTGGGAACCTATGGTGGCCTTGGCGTTATCCAGACTAATCCCGGCATCTTTATGCCGACTTTCTGGGTTGCCCTCATTGCTGAGCTCGTACTTTTCTTCGTCGCTCGCGGTGTTGCAGAGAAAGGCAATAACACCACAGCACTGCCTCTTTTAGCCGTCTACAGTTTACTTTCTGGCTATACTCTCACAGGTTTAGTTGCCCTCGCCCTTGGTACTGCTGGTGTGGGTATTCAAGGTGTCGGTATTGCGGCGTTAGGTTGCGGCGTAACCTTCATTGTTGCCCGTAACATTGGTTCAAATCTGTCTGACGAAGATGGCTTAGCTCTGGCTCAAACAGTGCGTCTCGGTATTACAGCTTTGCTGGTTGTCCTCGTGGCGCAACTCGGTTTTAGCTTCTTTGGTGTCTATACCCCTAGCTGGCTAGAAGTGGGTATTTCTGGTCTTGGTACATTGCTATTTGCTGGCTGTGCTGTTGTTGATTTCTATGTATTGCCTCGCACCTACCGTGATGAGCAATATCTCTCGGCGGCTCTGTCGATGTATCTCACCTACATCAACTTGTTTGTGTTTATTCTTCGTCTCTTGATTGCGATTAACAGTCGCGACTAATCATGAACAAACGAATTGTTTAAATTTGGTGGCAATGTTAAAGATTTTTAGTTAGTCACTTGTTCGCTCTCCATCTTTTGGTGGGGAGTTTTTTTGTGGGATGAAAGTTATAGTCGTAGCGGGTAAGATTGGTAGGGTTTTAACGGGTTAAATTCTTACACCACAAGGCTTTGAAGCCTATTAAATGTCTGGATTTTGATAGTTTTGACTATAGCTCTATGGATGTAAAACTGTGGGGGCAAGATCGAGGGTTTCCCGTAGCTCGTTGGGGTTAGGGATACCTTTGGTGCGGACATTGAGGCCAAGGGCAATATGGTACAGGTAGCGGGCAATTTTTTTGTGGCGAAGTCTTCTGGGAGGTCACCTTCGGCGATCGCCTGTTTGAGGGCGGTTTCAAAGGTAACCTGAGTTTTGCTTAAGGATACTCGGCAATACGACGCGGCGAATAAGAGAGCGAGAGATAGGGAGATGTTTTATCCAAACAATCCTAGGGGTCAAAAAACGCAAATTTTCGTTGGTTCTCCGTGTCTCTACCTCTCCTTGTCTTCCTTTCTTTAAAGAAATATCAGCTAAATTCTTATCTATAACTGACGTAAAGGTACGTTCGACCTGTTGGCAAAGCTGTTCTACTTCAGTGGCAACCTGTGGATCGTGGGGGGCAAGCTCCACCATCGTATTAACGATGAAACAGCCTCTACAGCCTAGAATGCTGGCATTTTTTATGATGCGCTCAAAAAAGGCTTCTATATTGGCGATCGCCGAACCCGGCATTAACAATTCAGCTTCTCAATTTTTGACAATCGTTGAGCTATAGTGGGCGATCGCCTCCAGAAAAAGCCCATGCTTATTACCAAATGTGTTGTAAAGACTTTGGCGCTTAATACCCATACACTCTAGCAATTCGGTCAAACCCGTCGCAGGGTAACCCTTCTCCCAAAAGAGAGCCATTGCTTTATCTAAAACAACTTCCCGTTTAAATGTGAGTTTACGACCAGCCATAGTTTTTCCAAAATGTGAGTAGACTCATCATCCCAAATTTAGCTTGACCATTAAGTCAAAAAAATAAACGCAATCTGGGTAAATTGTGTCCGGATTCAGGGTAAGTCAATGGCCATGTCTGCGGCGATCCCCATGGGTCCTGAGGGTTTTTGCGATTACTTGGGTCAGCTTTTTCGCTGCACCGCTTTCCCCTCGGCATTCTCGAAGATCGGCGCGTATCGTTTGTAGTTTTTGCGGATGCTCTAAAAAATCCATCACCAAATCCGCCACTTGCTCTGCCGTGAGATCCCCCACCAGCTCAGGCACAATTTGGCCTTTTGCCCAGATATTTGGCCAAGCAAAATAATGCTGATGTTTTTGGATCCATTGCGCCATACGGCGGTTAAACCAGCGAATAAACCAAGCACCACATAACGGGATCTTCGCAATCAAGCCCGGAATACCGTCCCAAGCTTGCATGGCATCAATTTGTTGGGTGGGTAGTAGCACAATCATGGGAACACCTAATGCCCCTAGCTCGGCAGTATTTGCACCAATTGTCGTTAAACAGAGGCTGCATTGCTGCAAAACTCCATGGGCTGGAAATGCGCAGATCAGTTCAATTTGCAAGCCAGTGGGGGTCTCTAGGAAAGGTGTTTCTCCGATTTGTTTTAGTTGGGCGGTTTGACCATTGACCAATGCCACAACAGGGTTTTGTATTGGGTCTGCAAATTTAGCGAGGTCTTGTAGGGTGAGGGTCGGAGCGACGGGTAAGACAAATTTTATGGTGGGTTTTTGGAAATGGAGTTGTTCGGCGATCGCCAAGGTTAGCGGTAGGCCTTGGGTTAATTTCATCGCCTTAGAACCGGGCAATAAACCAATAATCACCTCTTGGACATTGTCCGATTTGGATGCATCTGCGGTAATATCACGCATTAAATCGCCGACAACCGTAAATTTGTGCTGGTAACGGGGCGGGACTTTTGCCAAAACTTTATGGCTCATCACCCCAAAGGCATCAATATATCGCCACCAGCGGGCTTCCCATTCAGCGTAAATTAGCGTTTTAAAACCGAGGCGCTTACCAATAATGAGGGGAAAAAATTGATCGCCACCGAGAAACACCACAATGCCCTGTTTAAACCAGCCCCAATGTCTTTCGGTTTTACCGAAAAGCAAAAAAGGAAAAAAATATTCTGCACGTTGTACCCGATCCACTTCTGGATAGCTCTGGGCGATCGCCGCCTCCCGGCCTGTGCTGTGGCTACAGGGAGACAGCACCACAGAAATACGCACTAATGTCCCAAATCTTTCCCTCACAGCTCGCACAACGGGTTTTACCCAAGTGGTGATCTCCCCCGGTCCATTACTAAGAATGATCAGGTCAAAAGGTTTCGATGCCATAGATTCTTCCGGGCGAGGGGACGACAGCCCCACTAAATGCCTTCATCTTGAAATGTTCGGGTCATTTTCACTGGCCGCTGGGACTGGGGCGATCGCCACAATGGCCGCTCAATGGATGAAAACTTTTGTAGCCGTAGCGGTTCATTATTTACCCTCGGTGAAGCTAAAGGCGTAGGTGGATTGATACCCTGTTCAAATTTTTGAGCCAAACTCAAAGTAGAAAGTAATGCTTCCCGTAACACTGCGTCCGTTTCTTCACGCCAAGCTAAGTGCAAAAACGTATAGAGAACCTGTTGCTGCTCAGCCGTTAAACCTTGATCAAGGAGTCGCTGCCGAAAAAAACGAATGGTGGCTAAACGCTTCACCCGACTGTCATGGCATAGATCACCGAGGGCTGTTTCAAATTGCTTATCCTGCTTGTCTTTTCCCCATGATTGTTTCATCGTCAGTAAGAGCAGAGCCGCAATCATTAGCGTTTGACCGCCCAAGACGAGCACCAACCAATGGTTATCTACCGACTCCCACAGGGCGATCGCCCCAAAACTTGTAAAAACACCAAGAGAACCAGCCGCCACAGAAACAAGTAAGCGCTGATAATCACTGCGCCATAGTCGCTCAAAAATGTCAATATACTTTGGCCAAGGCAGGTCATAGGCCGTATAAATCGCTGCCATCATTGCCGCCCCAATACCCGTTGCCGCCACCAATTCCCACTGCCATGCCCATAAATTCACAGAAACAGCACTAACACTACTTAGGGCAAGGAACTGTTGCCAATTGACCGAACGACTTAACGCGACAATATTGGGCACATCCACCCAATCCTGTTTCAGAATTGACGGAGAAATCCAAGGTCTTCGTTGGCGATCGCGAAAAAATCTAGGCACAGGAATCCGAAACGACACAATGAATCAAGGTGATGATCACTAGCAAAGCGACAATGTCCTAAGCATACCGTAATTTTACGGTGATACAGAGTGTTTAACCGCGGCGCAGACCCGCAAACATATAACCCAAAATAAAACCGCCGATCATCGCCCAAAGCTGACCAGATTCAACAAAATTAGTCAGACCAGTTTGGATCTGCCCGAGAACATCTGGATCTTCCACATAGCCGCTGAGCTGTTGGCCAATCACTAATTCTGGCTGAGGTAAAGTTTCGAGCAACCCAGCTTGCTGAGCTGCGGGAACGGAAGTTAGAGGCTTTTGAAAAGACATGGGATGGGGGGGGAAGTAAGTGATGACTAACAGGGCTTAACAGTTTCCGATTGTACCTGCACAACCACCAAAGTCATATCGTCACTATTACGAATTTTAGGATAGGTAAATTGTCCTACTTTCTTAAATAGGGCTGCAACAATCTCGTTTGGAGTGGTGTGGGTACGGCAGGCATCTTGGAAACTTTGGTAAAGATTTTCTTCATCGAAGCGATCGCCATGGGCATTCACCGCGTCAGTAAAACCATCGGTGTAATAAAGAACGATATCGCCGAGCTCTAGAGTCACTTCGCTTTCTTCATACTTAGAATCCATATCCAGACCGATCAACATGCCCCAAGTATCTAGCTTTTCGATGGTGTCCGACTGGGCACGCCATAACAACGGCGGATGGTGAGCCGCATTACAGAAAGAGAGTTTGCGGCTCGACGGATCATACTCAGAATAAAACAGCGTCACAAAGCGATGGGAATTATCAAGGTCTGGATACATGACCCGATTTAAATGGGTAAGAACCCTAGCTGGCGAGTGGCGGTTTAGGACTTCTGCCCGCAACATCCCCCGGGTCATGGTCATAATTAAACCCGCAGGCACACCTTTACCCATTACATCACCAATGACGATGCTCCAAGGCACACACTGTACTAATTTTGGGTCATCTTGATGGCGTACCCGGTCATAGTTTGACGGAATAAAGTCGTAATAGTCGCCGCCGACTCGGTAGGCATTGCGACATTCGGCGGCGATCGCCAAACCATTAATTTGTGGACAGGCACGGGGCAGTAAATGATTTTGAATTTCCGAAGCAATTTCGAGTTCGCGGTCTTGCTTTTCTTTCTGGCGCAATTTACTGGTGAGATCATTATTGGCGATCGCCACAGCCGTTTGATCCGCGACTAATTGCACCAATTTACGACGGGTAATATCCCAAACATACGCCTCATCAACACTAAAAATATAAAGTCGGCCGCGCTCGGTATTTTTAACAAGGATAGACGTACTGTGAAGAATCGCAATATCCTCTAGCTCCGATTGCAACCAATCATCAATACGATCTAAATCCAAAGGAGCAGAACCACCAGCTCCAAAACTTTCTAACT
Organism: [Limnothrix rosea] IAM M-220; assembly: GCF_001904615.1. Taxonomy (NCBI): domain Bacteria; kingdom Bacillati; phylum Cyanobacteriota; class Cyanophyceae; order Chroococcales; family Geminocystaceae; genus Picosynechococcus; species [Limnothrix rosea] IAM M-220. The sequence goes on along the minus strand of NZ_MRBY01000022.1, from coordinate 35,926 downwards.
GATTAAAAGTTTGTTTAATGACACCGCAGTGATCGCCTTGAGCACAATAAATTTTTTCGAGGCAAATGCGACCTTCCTGCGTAAAGGTGAGCAACGCACCACCATCAGCATCAGAAACCCGCGCGGACATCAGGGGAGTCAACTCTAAAAACTGATTTAAATTATTAAAACTACGCAGCGCAAAACCCAAAGAACTTAAAAGATCTTGGATTTTAGTTTGTTCACGGCTGAGCTTCGCAATTTGGGCTTTAAGGAACTCAACATCGTCTTGGATGGGGTCGGCAGCAGGCACAGTTTCTCCTTGCGTCTGTTGGCTTTGCGCAGCTAAATGTGACTCTTGGTGCTGAGAGCCTGGGACATTTGCAGATGGCTGGAGGCTAGAAGTTGAGATCACAATAGTTCGCGCAGGAGATGAAGTTCGAAAGAGTCGGGACTCAGGGATACATCGAAAGACAAGGATTAATACTAAATTTCAGAGAGTCTATAGGCAAATATCGCGATGGTTTACAGCGCTACATTGCTCTACATGGAAATTTCAAAATCGTAGTATGTCCTGAAAGTTGTCTAGGGGTTGGACAATCAAGGTTGCTAATTGATAGCTCAATGGCTGTACCTATGTCAAGTAATTCGTTGGGGCGGCCTTCCTTTCTGGGGAATAAATAGTCTTTAGGAAGAAGTTTTTGCTTCACGATAAGCTGCATAAACCCCTTGAACGTTGTACCAATTTAGGAAGATACGAGCTACTTCAAGGGCGAGCTGGGATTTTCCGCGTTTAATGAGCCAAGTTAAAAGAGGTTTTAGGCGTTTTTCGTTGAGCCAACCGCCTAGGGATAGCACACCCCAGAGGATACGGTGCAAGATTGTCATTTGGATCATCATGCGCACTTCCCAGGTCGGATGCTTTTCGTAGAACACGACACCCATTTTGCCCCGTTGAATTTCTTGGTCGATTAATTGTGGGATTTGCTCCAGGCTAAAGGGGGGATGCCAATGGTAGCCCACTGCATCGGGACATTTAATTAATGTTAAACCTAGTTTTTTGAGGCGTACACCGAGTTCAAGGTCTTCCCAGCCGTAGAGCTGAAAGCCGGTATCAAATAGGCCTGCTTCGAGGAGCCATTGGCGGGCGATCGCCACATTGCCCGTGGCGAAATAGGCGGCGGAATAATCGGTGACTTTAAAGGGTTCTGAAGTTGGCTCGGCAAAATTAGCGGTATTAATGACACGACCGTAGGTAAAGAGGCGATCGCTTTTCAGTTTGCGTTTGCCTTGGCGCAGACCTTCGAGATGGGCCGCGAGGAAGGTTTCTGTGACGACTAAATCACTGTCAATGAAAATAATAATGTCACCCTTGGCTTGCTCAACGCCGAGATTGCGGGCTGCGGCTGCGCCTTTATGGGCTTGTTCAAAGAGACGGACGTGGGGGTACTGAGTCGCGTCATTTTGGAGCCACGTCACAGTGCCATCGGTGGAGCCATCGTCAACAACGACAATTTCGTAGCCACCATTTTGTAATTCTTCGGGGACTTGCTGTTGTTCTAGGGCATCGAGACATTTTGTCAAAATTGGTTTGCGATTGTAGGTCGGAATCACGACGCTGATATAAACCAAAATTTTCACCCAGGCGTAGAAGACTGCTCTATGTTACCGGATTTTAATAATGACCTAGGGGAGTCTCGGAATCTTGGCGATCGCCGTCTAGATTAGTGGGGACATATTTTTTTAGTATTTTTCTGCTACTTAATCTTATGTAAAACGAGAATGATAATTTTCTACTTCTGGGCATGGGGCGATCGCCACACCTTTAATTGTCATTTGGTGGGGAAATCTGCAAAACTGAGTCCCCATGTATCTGCTACACCAAGCTCAATAATTGACTGATTAGTTAAAATTAGTCCAAAAACGTTAGGTCATCGAGCAAAAAAAATTTTATGAGTACCTCTTCACCAAAACTGCTCGAATCCCTTGATTTTTAAGGTTTAGCCCTGCAAAACCGTGGGGCAACGGCTCCCACGACTGGGCGCTCAATCCAGATGCAGACGTATCCACGTGGTATTCTCCCGCTGGCGCTGAGGGGTACACCGATTTTCTGACCTACGGCGCAGCCTAAACCCTGAGACAAAATCTCCCATGAGGGCTGGTACTACCAACAATATTTCGTTGATTTTTGTTGGAGAATGTAATCAGTCCTTTCTTTTTTGCCGTAATGACTGCCACCCTCGAACATTTAGATCTAAAAAACAATCGCCCCTCATCAGAGGCGTTGCTATCGCAGTTACTTGCCCTCGAAAAATCAGCAAAAAAAGAAAAGCGTGTTTACGACTTCGAGCAGCTACTCGGAAACTGGCGACTCACGTTTATTACAGGCACAAAAAAAGCACAAAAAAATGCAGGCAATGTGATAGGCAAAGGGCGCTATCTACCCCGTTTAATTACCGTGGCGATCGCCTATTCAGCCGCGCCCGACAATGACCCATCAACCAAATGGCAAAAAGGCACAGTTCTAAACTCCGTAAAATTTGGGCTACTTGATCTTGCCGTGTCTGGCCCCATTAAATTTCAGGCACAAAAACGTCTAATGGGATTTGACTTTACCCACATCATCGTCAAACTAGGCGGCTTAAAGCTGTACGAAGGAGATCTTAGAGGCGGCACTGACACAAAAAAGTTTCACGATATGCCCATTGGGAAACAACCATTTTTTAGTTACTTTTATATGTCTGAACAGGCGATCGCCGCACGAGGCAAAGGAGGAGGCGTTGCGCTATGGACAAAACTAGAATGATATTTTTTATCCCCTACACTCACCGCCCTGCTACAAAACATCACGCACCAACCTTAAACACAAAGCCAAGCAAAAACTCGACAAACCCTTAAACCCCAAGCCCCAAAGATTGCGCCTATCCCCAACCTCGGACGACACAACAGACCTGCACTACGTAGTCATTTTGACGTAAACATTTCTCCTTTTGTCAGGATTTACGCAAAAAATCTTGAGAAAGAATATAAGCTCCGCAAATACTCTCCAAAGCTGAATGGATCTAAGAGATTATGGGCTTCATTTGAATTATTCACCTAAAATGACAATTAGCAACTTCAGAGGGGTTACCTACGCAAACGTGGAGTCACTTGTTCAGTTCACCCAACAGCAATTAGAGCAATCAACAAAAGCGTCTGAATCGCAATGTCATCAGGTGGCAGAGCGCATCGTGGAAGAAGTCAATCGGATCTGCCGAGAAAGCGATCGCATTCAACGCACAGGCGAGGTCGGCAAATGGCAAAAAAACCTTGCCGAACACCGCATTCGCCAATGCCTAAACTACTACAAACTCGGCTCAAGGCGCGGCAGGGTTGAGCTGCAAAGTACCCTAAGCGCCATTATTTATCGCTACATTTCTCTCCGGCAAGGGATTTCCAGCTATCAGGCGAAGGTCAATCTCATTGAAGACTTTTTACAAGGTTTTTACGCAGAAACATTAAATGCCTTCCGGCGAGAAGCCGATGTTTTACCCACCTATAGTCCCCGTAGCCTCCTAGAATTATCTGAATACATGGCCTTTACCGAGCGTTATGCGAAGCGTCGGATTACCTTTTCCCGGGGGCGATCGCAGCAACTCATCATCCTTAGAGCCCAAACCTTTTCCCAGCAGCAACCCCTAGAAGCTTCCGTCGATATGACCGCAGCCGAAAGCTCCTTTAGTCGTGACGACAAAGAATGGGAAGGCGTAGCCATGCAACAACTACGTACGTACATGGCAACCCAAGGTGAAGATAACGAACTCACCGACCGCAACCTCCGGGAAACCGTTGCCCAAGAGCTAATCCAATATTTAGAAGAAAAACAGCAACTAGATTGCATAGACTATTTTGTCTTGCGGCTGCGGGACTGTGCAACGGCTGAAATCGAGTCTGTACTAGGCTTAACGCCTCGCCAGCGAGACTATCTACAACAACGCTTTAAATACCATTTAATTCGTTTTGCCCTGTCCCACAATTGGGAATTGGTACACCAGTGGCTTGGGGCGACTTTGGAACAAAATCTTGGGTTAACACCGAGCCAGTGGGACAATCTCCTTGAAGAATTAAGTGACCCTCAACAAAAACTACTGGAGCTAAAGCAACAGGGACTAACCCATAAGGAAATAGCCAAAAGCCTTTCCCTGACACCATCTCAAACTGATAAACTCTGGGGAAAGCTCCTAGAGACCGCTTGGGATCTCCGTAACAAAACCCTGACTTAGTTAGATTCACTGGCGTATTTTTATAACTTTTTCAAAAAATACGTAAGTAACTGTCCTGATCTTAAATATTTCGACGTGAATAGTGACATGGATAAACAAACAAATGCTTCCCAAAATTCGCTTAATCCTCCGACAGCGTCGGAGAAAGAACTGGGTTTACATGAAGAAAAACATCAGCCTTGGTCAAGCAATTATCCTGATTCGGTATCTGAACTTGAGAGGGATGCAATAGGGGCTGAATTGTTGTCATCGGAGCTTCTACCAGACCATGTTACTGACGAGGAATTATCAACGAATATGACCACTTTCAACGCGATTGAAACGCGCTACCAAAATTTATTAAAGGATCGCTTGCTTCAGGAAACTGAAAACAACCCCCCTCGCTTTCCTTGGGAAACGGGCAATGAGGCCTATTTCATTGAGGAGCAACAAGCGGAACAGGCACTGCAGGATTCTCTCTGGCAGCCTCAGTTAGCGGCATTTGAGAATCCGTTTAATTTGCCTCAATCGACTTTAAAGGCGCTCATCCAGTCTTGTTCTGAAGCGATGCGATCGCTGAATCCTCAGGGCATTAAGCTTGTGCAAGCGGTGGAGTCTTTATTTGATGTGGATCCGATGATGTTGCACAAAATGGCCAATTGGATCGTGACCACGCCGCAACCGAGTCGTTCTGATGCTACGGCTGTCCTTGAGGGGAACTACGAAACGGCCAATGAGCAGCAGCAAATTGTGATGTCCATGTTGGCGGCGCAAAAGATTATGGAGAATCTTGTGATTTCTCTATCGTCTGAGTCTCCTTTTAAATCGGCAAAGTTTGAAACGACTGTCGGGGCGATCGCCGTCGAGGCACAATATATTACGGCATCTGACTTGACCCTTGGTAAAACCATTCGTGTGTTGGTGCGTGTCCCCCAAGGTGGCCATGTCACTTGGGAAAGTGCCCAAGGCTCTGCTAGTGCATCGCGGATGTATCCGGGCGATCTATGTTTGACTTTAGTTGACTGTCAAGAAAACGGCATCTACCCCATTACGATTACTTTAAATCAGGCTAATCAGGAACCTCTCACGGTGGCGATCGCCCTTCAATCTGTCTAAATCAAGAACGAGTCATAATTTTTGGGTGCTTCTCGTTCTGGCGGTTTATTTTTTGACCAGATTACTGAAATGGTGCGAGTTACAAGTTTTGTCTTGACCCATAGTAGCGTTCATGATTTATGGCCTAAAAGTTCGGCTAGTCCTAGGGTCTCGTGCTGAAAAACAGGAAAAATTATAGGGTAATTGCTAGATCACACGACAAGTTTTTACAATTAATAAACACAACAGCATCAAAATTCAGCCCCAAGTAAAAATTACCAGTTTACTTACAGGGTGTTGAAGTTGAAGTTATTACAGTAAAAACGTTTTATGTCGGATGTTTTACTAAAAGAATTCTGTGATCGTCTCAGAATAGAATTGCGACCCCAACTTCAATTTGCCAGCGAACATCCTTACCATCCTGTGGTTGTTTACCATTGTCCAGCACCGTGGCAAGTATTAGGCACAGGTAACTACGCAGCTGTATTTATTCATCCCGATTTCCCTGATTGGGTTGCTAAAATTTATGCTCCGGGTCGTGACGGTTTTGCGGCAGAAGTGGATGTTTATCAGCGTCTTGGCTGCCACCCAGCTTTCTCTGAATGTCACCATGCAGAAGATGGATATCTTGTTTTAAAGCGTCTTGACGGTATCACTTTGTACGATTGTCTGCACCAAGGCATCGCGATTCCGCCACAGGTGATTACTGAAGTTGACGAAGCTTTAGACTATGCACGTCAGCGGGGCCTAACTCCCCATGATGTCCATGGCAAAAATGTGATGCTTAGTGCAACGGGGAAAGGATTGGTGGTGGATATCTCAGATTTTCTTCATTCGGCTCCCTGCCATGCTTGGGATGATCTCAAGCGAGCTTATGCTTGGATATATCAACCCATAATCGCCAAGCTTAATCTAAAAATTCCCTACATTTTGCTAGACCAAGTGCGGCATCTTTATCGTGTGTGGCGGCGATGGGCAAAGGGTTAGGGTGGACACATTAGGTTAAGATCGATCACTGAAATTACAGCCCATATGAATGGGTTTGTTTGGGAGGGTAAGGTTTGTGAACGCTTTAATTTTTGGCATTATTGGGTTTGGGCTGGGGGCGGCGGTACTATATTTCATCCAAATGAAGGATTTAGACCGACTGGACGAATCTGAACGTGAATTGGCCAAGGCTCGTCGTGCTCTTACTGATGCGGAAATCGCCCATGAAACTCGTCTCAAAGAGGCGATCGCCGAACTACAAACAGAATATCAACGTAAACATGAGCTAGAAATTCAGTCTCTTTCCCTTGATTTCAACGAAAAAATTCAAGCCCTCAAGACACAAGTGCGGGAACTAGAATTACGGGAACTTGAACGGCAAAATATTCAAACCATTAGCGCTGTCGAATCCGTCCCAGAGCAAACCCAGGCTGGCACTGCGCCAATCACAATGGAACCACCTATTTTGGTTGCCGACATTCGCCCGCTACAACAAATTTCCCAACCACCAATCCCTAGTCCAACTGGCAAGACCATTGACCCGCCCATTCTCGCTCGCACACCGAAGCAAGCTCAGAAAGCTTCAAGTTTTAAAGCTTCAAGTTTTAAAGTTGTTTCGTGGCAGCCACCTATTCTCGCCGCAACCATTCAAGCCTTAAGCAATGTGCCACAACTGCTTTTGTCGACACCCACTGGCAAACAATGTGAGCCGCCGATTTTGGCGCAATTTTCGGAAGATAAGGGGGCGATCGCCCCAAAGAAATCCATTGAATCCTTTGAGCCACCAATTTTGGCCGCAGAGATTCGATATGCACCGGAGCAACCCATCACCCCACTTTCCCAACCTTCTAACAAAACAATCTATCCCCCGATCCAAGGCCGTTAAAACGTTGCACTAATCACTAGCATTACACCAAAAAACGAACGCTTTGTAGCACACTTGTGAGCGGTGTTCCCCACTGCATGAAGCCATGGAGACCGAGAGTATAGCTGCCTAAGCTGAGGATCGTGAGCACAACAAATACTTGCCAAGCTCGACAACCACATAGTTGTAAATCGAGGTGACACAGCATTCCAGCGGAAATAAGTACAAACAACCGGGCAAAATAGTGGAACCAGGTGATAATGAGCACCGCTGCTAAGGCCCAGCCTAAGACGGAGATAAAAGCGCGGGTGTCGGAACGAAGCCAACTGCTAAAGCAAATCCTCACGAGGTGTAGTGGAGCAGTCAGAATGACCATTAGGATAAAAACTAAGCTTGCCCCAAAGCCAATACTCATCTGGCGGGCGATCGCCTCATTAATGTCCCAGAAAAACCAATTTTGGTGAGTTAATATCCAAGCTTGCCAGTCGTTTAAAAAACTCCCCACTAGCCAGCCAAAAATGCCGTAGGTTAAACAAAATAAACAGAGAGAGAGCCACGGAAAACCTCGAATCTTTGCCAAAGTAAAATCTGACATTACCTAATCACTTGCCATTTGCTTTTTACGATAGCAGTCAATCCCAAAATTTCTGTAGGAGCAACACCAAGATCTGCCCTTAATCCGTGATTACAATGCAAAATCTAAATAGATCAATTAAGGTAGTAAAAACTTGAAATGCCTGCCTAAACTATGGTCGCAACGTCTCAATACACGGTTACATGGCACAGTCAAATCGCAGAAATCCCGAAGGACATTTGGGACGCGTTAGCACAACCCCTGAAAACACCTTTTCTTGAGTGGGAATGGCTCAATAATATTGAAGTTTCCGGCAGTGTCGGTCATCGTTCCGGTTGGCAGGCTTGTCATCTTTCGGTAAAGCGGGATGGTGAATTTGTGGCCATGGCTCCCCTCTACATCAAAGGCCATAGCTACGGTGAATTTGTCTTTGATCACCAATGGGCGGATTTGTCCCACCGTTTAGGCCATGAATATTATCCGAAAATGGTGGGGATGACTCCCTTTACACCCGCGGTTGGGTATCGATTTTTGATTGATGCTAGTGAGGATGAGCTGGAAATTTGCCGTCTAATGGTTGCTGCGATTAATCAGTTTTGCGATCGCCACAACATTTCCGGTTGTAATTTTCTTTTTGTGGATCCTAAATGGAAAAATATTATGGAGCAGTTGGGCTTTAGTGCGTGGCTGCACCATGGTTATATTTGGGGGAATGAAAACTTTGAAACCTTCGATGATTATTTAGGTATTTTCACTTCAAATCAACGTAAAAATATTAAGCGCGAACGGAAGGCGGTAGATAAAGCGGGTTTGCAGATGAAAATTTTGACGGGTGATGAAATTCCTGACCATTATTTTCCCCTTATTTATCGGTTTTATAGTAGTACCTGCGATAAGTTTTTTTGGGGGAGTAAATATCTCACCAAACGCTTTTTTGCGAATCTGGCAACGACCTATCGCCACCGCGTTGTTTTAGCGACGGCTTACACAGAAAAAGACGATCAGCATCCCGTTGGATTATCTTTTTGTATCCGCAAAAATGAAAATATGTATGGTCGCTATTGGGGAGCTTTTGATGAGTATGATTGTCTCCATTTTGAAGCTTGCTATTACAAACCGATTCAGTGGGCGATCGCCAATGGTGTAAAGATGTACGACCCCGGTGCTGGCGGCAAACATAAACGCCGTCGGGGCTTTCCAGCAAGACCGAATTACAGTCTCCACCAGTTTTATCAGCCGAAGATGCAGCAAATTTTAAAGGCTTATATTGACGAGATTAATGAGATGGAACAGTCAGAAATTGATGCGATTAATGAGGATATTCCCTTCAAAAAATCCGAGGTTCAACTCAAGATTTCTTAAGGAGTTTAAATTTAGTCAATATCAAGGCGATCGCCGGATCGATCAATTAGAACTAAATCCCACTGACCATTTTCAGCAATTTCATAAACAATTGTGGCACCGTCGGCACTGATATTGGGATTGCGTACTTCTTGGTAAGTATTATTAGTTAAATTGCGTTTTTGTTGAAACTCCCGGTCAAACAGATAAATATCTGATTCTCCCCGCCGACTAGCTGCAAAAACAATGTACCGACCATCTTCAGAAATAGAGGGTTGTGACGCAATTTCATCAAGGGAATTTAAGCCCAAAACAGGCGTTGTTTGGCGAGTATTAACATCAAATAAATAGATATCTTGGGAACCATTGCGATCTGAAGCGAAGACAATATAGTTGCCAGAAATTTCGGGATCAAGATCAAGGGAGCGGCTATTTAAACTCCGTCCACCGGGGTCGAGGGGAAAATTAACGATACGTGCAGTGCCTGCGCAACTGGATAAGGCCAAAGTTGTGCCGACAAGCAAAATTAATTTTCGGAGACGAGAAAAGACCATATTTTCAGTTTACGACTTGGGGCGATCGCCACTCAGGTTGCTGCGATAAATTTCAATATTGCGCTCGGTCTCACTATCTATAAATCTACACGAACTCTTCGTGTGGCGGCGATCGCCAATCTTTTATAATGCCAGTCAGCAAAACGACAGGGAACCATAATGTTAGCAAGGGTTTGGAGTGCGACCATTGTTGGAGTAGATGCGCTGAAAGTGGCGGTGGAAGTGGATATTTCTGGCGGGTTGCCGAAGATGATCATTGTCGGATTGCCGGATGCAGCAGTGCAGGAGTCGCGAGAACGGGTCAAAGCAGCCGTCAAAAATTCCGATTTTGGTTTTCCTGTCCGTAAAATTTTGGTGAACCTAGCGCCAGCGGATTTACGGAAAGAAGGACCTAGTTTTGATTTACCCATGGCGATCGGCATTTTAGCGGCGACGGAACAGGTTGAAATGGCTCTGCTAGATAATTTTTTATTTCTCGGAGAGCTATCCCTCGACGGAACCCTTCGTCCGGTGGCCGGAGTACTTCCCATTGCAGCGGCGGCAAAACGGCTCGGTATTCAAGGCATGATTGTCCCCAAGGCGAATGCCGAAGAAGCCTCAGTTGTGGAGGGGTTAACGGTCTATGGCTGCAAAGATCTCCAAGATGTTGTCGAGTTATTAGCCAATCCTAAAGATCACAAATCTATCCAGTCAGATATGCGCCAAGCCATTCGGCGATCGCGACATTTTGTGCCGGATTTAAAAGATGTAAAAGGTCAAACCCATGCCAGACGAGCCTTAGAAATTGCCGCAGCGGGAGGACATAATTTGATTTTTGTCGGGCCACCAGGTAGCGGCAAAACAATGTTGGCGCGACGCTTACCGGGGATTTTGCCCCAGCTTAGTTTCGATGAAGCCCTAGAAGTCTCACAAATTCACTCCGTTGCCGGCTTATTAAAAGAGCGGGGAGAATTAGTCACCTCTCGACCCTTCCGCAGCCCACACCACTCGGCATCGGGGCCATCATTGGTAGGTGGAGGCAGCTTTCCCCGTCCGGGAGAAATTTCGCTGGCTCATCGCGGTGTGCTTTTTCTCGACGAACTCACTGAGTTTAAACGTAATGTCCTCGAATTTCTGCGGCAGCCTTTAGAAGATGGTTTTGTGACGATTTCCCGCACCCGCCAATCAGTGGAATTTCCAGCGCAATTTACCCTTGTCGCCAGCACAAATCCCTGTCCCTGTGGCTATTTTGGTGATCCGATTCAAGCATGTAGTTGTAGCCCGCGATCGCGGGAACAGTATTGGGCAAAATTGTCGGGGCCTTTGATGGATCGCATTGACTTGCAAGTCGCGGTAAATCGCCTCAAACCCGAAGAAATGATGCGACAGGATACAGGCGAAGGTTCAGAACCTATTCGAGAGCGAGTCAATCAAGCACGGGAAATTGCGACGGAGCGTTTTAAAGCAAATCCGAAAGTTCATTGCAACTCTGAGATGAAGTCGGCCGATCTGCGAGAGCACTGTGTGCTGGATGAAGCGAGCCGGAAGTTATTAGAAGCAGCGATTCGGAAACTAGGTTTGTCAGCACGGGCGATGGATCGAATTCTCAAAGTCTCGCGAACAATTGCGGATCTCGCTGGTGAACAAAATATTCAAACTGCTCATATTGCTGAGGCAATCCAGTACCGCACGATTGACAGAATGCAGTAAATTTTATGCTTTTTGAACAATGGTTTTTAGTCGAAGCCAATTCAGGCCAAAACCTGTAATTACTCCATAAATCATGCCGCCAAACGTTCCGCCCACAAGTGATACCTGGACAGGCAAAATACTCTCTGTTAACTCTATGCCCTCAGGAAAAAGCAGGGGAATAAATAAGCTGACAGAACTCCAGGCGATCGCCCGCGCGATGATGGTTATGAGACCCCAAGTCCAAACACCACGGGCACGACGCATCAACATAAATGTTTGGGTGAAACTAATGGCAATGCCAATCAGCGCCCCAAAAGCTAAAAAGATAACGTAGGGAGAGGCTTGTAGATTAGAGTCTAATGTTGCCGAAATGAGGAGCAGAGCCCCCAATGTTCCGGCATAACCGCCAACAATATTTGCCAATATCCATTGCCAATAGCGTAGTTTGGGGATTTTTTGCTTCAGGGCGATCGCCTGACAAATTCCCGTAATACTACCGACAACTAACCCTGATAGCCACAACATCTCAATGTTAAATTCAGAGATTTTTGTTGAGAAGCAGATCGTTGTCGCAATACCGAAACCGAGGGCATTCAGCCCGACCCATTGCCAATACAATTTGAGCTGAAAACGGCCGTTTTTTTGTGACATTTAATCTAATAGGAACTGATTAAAGTGATTCGGCGATCGCCCCCAGTTTAAAACCATTAAAACTAAGGCATCTCAAAAATCAGACTGACCTTCTGATCGCGACCAAAATCAAGGCGATCGCCATTTTTTAGAGTGATTTTTTGTTTCGGCGTAAGCATTTTTCCGTTTACAAACGTGCCATTGGAACTACCCACATCAAGAAGAAAATAGTCTTGACCATTTTCTGTCCAGAGATTGGCGTGCATCCGCGAAACCACATCACCGTCGGGATAGCGGGATAAGTCAATTTCCGTTGTGACCCGGTCGTTGGGCTTGCCGATGTGAACAATCGATGTATCTGGAATGGGTAAAATGGTGTCTGTTTGCACATGGCGTAGCTGGGGGCGGATCGATTGCATCGTGGTTGCCCCAGCGGGAACCTCTTGCATTCGTGTTTCGCCCGCCAAGGGAATTGTTGCCGCCGCCAACGCGGGCATCCCCAAATCTTCTTTTACCGCAATGTATGCATCGCGGATGAGGTGAGTTGCGACCGTTTGAATCCCGGTATGCTCAAAATAATTCGTGGTTTGGTCGAGAAAGGCCGCCACAAAATCGAGATTATCGTCAGCAAACTGAATAAAGCTACCGACATGACCAAAAACGTCGCTTTGGGTAACACCTGTTTTATTAATCAGTTCCTGCATCCAGCCGCGCACAGCCTCAAAATTTTCGCTCAGAAAGCTGATTTTAGATTTGTTGTCTTCACCGGGTAGCGCCGAACCGAGGACTGTGTAGCCAGTATTTTGCTGGATTTCAGACTGATTAGAGCTACCGACAAATTCGTGAACTTTTTCGAGGAAATCAGGGCCGAGGGGTAATAAGCCATCTACACAAACGAGGGTCGCCATCCGCACTAAGGCCGCGCCTTGGTAATTTTCCCGCAAAGCCTGAACAAATAGTTTGGGGTTGGCGTTGGGAATGCCGTTAAGTTTGCAATAGGCGAGGATTTCAACGGAAATTTTTAGAATCAGGTCAATGGTTTGGCTCGTATCCGCTTTCGGAGTGATTTTATTCAGAAAGCCCAATAGACCAATTTTTTCGCCAATTTTATTTGCTAGGGCGGCAGTGCCTAGAGCTGCGTCTGCTTTATCAACGGTTTGGTAGAGAGAGACTGCGCCTCGATAGCCATTTTTTTTGTCGTCATAGAGGGCGATCGCCTTGTCGCGGATGCGTTGTACCATTGCCGGATCGCTTTCTTTGGTGATGGAACGAATCGCATCGTCAAAGCTATTCACATTGACCCACTCGCCGGGGAAGACAAAATCTAGGGCATTTAAAACTTTTGTGGTGATATTGTCCTCAGGCAGTTGGTCAACTAAGGTCACAATCGATTTTGCCATGGTCTTTTTTCTAAGTCTTGCAATAAATGTTGATCGAAGAGAATGTCAGAGCAGCTTAGATCTCGTGATTTTTGCCCCTCTGCGCCAATGCTAGCACCAGATTTTTTGGCGATCGCCTTGGATATTCATACTGTAATCACTCAACATGAAATCCTGTTATTCCAGAAATTTTTTACACGCGAAAGCTGAATAGTTCTGTTGTAATCGCTGATGTCATCCCATTCAGTTTTTTGCCAAGTACAACAAACGTTAACCAGTTAGTCTTTTGTAAGTAAAACGACAGCATGGACACAAATTCCTTTTTCTTCACCCATCGCATCTAATGTTTCATTTGTTGTGGCTTTAATGCCCACTTGGTCTAAATCAATCTCTAATGCTTCTGCTAAACGTTTCGTCATTGCCGGAATGTGGGGTTTTAATTTGGGGCGTTCGGCGACAATGACCGAGTCGATATTACCGATCTGCCAGCCTTTTTCTTTAATCAGCTGGTCAATTTGCTTAAGGAGTTTGACACTGTCCGCCCCTTTCCACTGAGGATCGCTGGGGGGAAAATAATAGCCAATATCACGGAGACTGAGTGCTCCGAGCATCGCATCCATAATGGCGTGGATCAAGACATCGGCATCGCTGTGCCCATCCAAACCTAAATGATGTTCGATTTTGATACCGCCCAAAATGAGAGGTCTACCTGCAACAAGACGGTGAACATCGTAGCCATTACCAATGCGGATATTCATGGACAGAGTGAGGGGGATGAACTGAAGCCAACTCGTAGGGTATCATGTCTGTCTAGTAAATTCGATCACCGATCGTCTTACTGAATTTCTTGCTTGGCGATCGCCGTTACGGGTACGGTGCAATGGGTCGGCTCATTATTTCTTTGATCATTGCTTCTACTTTCATCAAATCCCGACTTTTAACCGCAGGTGTCCTTCAGCAACTCATGCCGGGCACAATTTTATGGACACCAAACCACCGATTTTATGCTTGGTCACAACTGGCGCAATTTCTTCTTAACTCTCTCGATTATTGCCGGTGCAACTGGGGGCGATCGCCTGCCTTTTGTCCCCGCAAATCTCGCTCAACCTGTCCTCGCCCAGCCAACAGAAACAGCGATAAACAAAGACTTTTTACAGGGATTACTGCAGCTAAATCAAGGATTTTTGGCAGAACGCAACGCTCTACGGCAGTTACCTAGCGAATTAGGGGCGATTGATCGACAAACCAAACCCTTTAATGCCACTTTCTTCGAAACCTATGTCGGTAAGGTGCAAGATTTGCAGCAAAAAATTGGTGTCCTAGAAACTCAGCTGGGACGCTTTGAAGACCAACAGCAACAACTTGCCCTCAAAACAGAACTAGAGCAACAGGGCGTTATTTTACAAAATTTACTCGCATTATTAGAGCCATTTGTTGGTGGTTTTGAGCCTGCCGCGATTCGGCAAGTACAGGAATTTTTAGATTTTTTCGAACGGGAAAATTTGCCCGATAGTAGCTATGGTTTTTACGGCAGCGTCACGGAAACTGAAATTACGACCTATCTCGATCAGCAGTTAAACGAGTTTGCGGCAAATCTCAAAGAACTTAATCAAACGGCCACCAAAGGGGCGATCGCCCCAAACCTCGACACCTCGATTCAATATCTCTACACCACCCTCAGCCTCCATAGCACCCTCAATGCCCCCGATAGCGGTCTTCAGCAAACCATTGCCCGCCTCGCCGAAGAAAACGAAATCCTCAAACAGCGGGTGCAAACAACCCACCGCATCATTCTGTTTTTGCCGCTGATTGTGATGCTGCCGACAACGGTACTCGTTTTTATTCTGTTTTATTATTTCGGCAAAATCTTCCAAGACAAAGTTGATCAGCCCGGAAACTATCAATTTTCCCTCAACGATATCTACGGTTTAGAAGAAGAGCTGATTGCCAGCTTGGTACAAAAATATGAGCTAAAACCAAAATTACTTGAGCGACGTGATGATCCCTTCACCAACAAACTCATTAGCCTGGCCGCAGCACCAGCCTTAGATACAGAAACATCGAGTAGTGCGGCCAACGCAACAGAAACGACAGAGTCTGACACCGTCGTACTAGAGACACTGCCAGATGAGTCACTGGATGACGACGATGAGGATTTTCCCGTACACCTCCCCAATGTTTACGACGAACTCGTAGATCGCTACAACAACAATGCCTCGGAGCTAGCAGATGAGGCGATCGCCCTCAGTATCTCCCACCAAGAAAGTTATCTCGACGACGAATCCGAATTTACACCCATGTTGCTCCTCACCCAAACAGCAGATGGCGATTATTGGACAACCCATTTTAAAAACATTGATTATTTAATCCCTAAAGCGAATTTGTCCATCACAACAGACAATTACACCCATTTCAAAAACCTCTTTATTTGCTATGGCTACCAAGCCGATACTGTCCAAAAAGCCAAGCTCCTAAAGCCCGCTAGGGTATCACCCACCGAAGACTCGGATACTTGGGAATTAGTGCAACAGGGCATTGTGGTTTTACATCGCATTTAGGGATCATATTGACGGTTGAATCCCGACAATTACCTTGGTTTAAACTGTGGCACTGCCGGGCAATATTGAGAATCAACCGGAACGGCCGTCCATAGGGTGTCAACTCAATTGACAAACAGTGGTATTAACCCGTGAATTAGCCTAAAATGGCAGCAATTCCAAAATCAACGTCGATGTAACACCACAAATGGGCTGGGGAGTAATGTTTATGATCTCTTTTTCTGCTGGAGCAAACAAAATTACAAGGGTGGCGATCGCCGCCACTGTTATGACCACTGCAGCTGTCCTAAGCAGCCAAACGGCAGCCCAAGCCCAAGCGGCCTACGGTAGCTATATCGGTGTGGGTGGTTCCATTGGTATTACCTCCGACGACAACGGTGACGGCCAACAAATTGGCGCTGTCATTTCGGCTCGCTACAAGTTTTTAGAAGCGCCTATCTCCATTCGCACCCAAGCTTTTATCGGTGATAGTACTGCCGTTGTGCCAACGATTTCCTACGATATTCCCCTTTCTTGGCAGACTGATGCTTACGTTGGTGCGGGTGTGTCCTTTGCAAATGGTGAGACTCCTTCCCCCGTCGGCGACCAAACAAGTTTCGTGCTCCAGCCCGGTATTGACTACGCTATTCCCAACGGCAACACAGTTGTTTACGGTAATGCCGTTGTTGCTTTTGACGCTTACGAAGAAGGTGGCGGTACAGCCCTTGCTATTCAAGGTGGTCTCGGCTTGCGATTTTAAGGCTTAAAATTCCCGCAGACCATGCCCAAGGCCGGATAAAAAGAGTACAATCGAACCAAATATGGTGAATAGCAGCGAGATAGCAGACGAATGAATAGTTGCGTATTAATGGCTCAGATCATGAGCGAACCAGAACTACGCTATACCCCCGACAATACTCCCCTTGCCCAAATGTTAATTCAGTTTCCCGCATTGCGGGATGGTGACCCCGCCTGTCAAATTAAGGCGATCGCCTGGGGGAATATGGGGACTCAAGTGCAGGAATCTCACCATGAGGGAGATCAAGTCATCTTAGTTGGTCGTTTGACCATGAATACGATTGACCGCCCTGAGGGGTTTAAGGAAAAGAAGGCAGAATTTGTAATTTCGCAGATCCAGTCTGTTGGTTCTGGTATGGCCATGCCCAGCCCAGCACCAATGACACCGGCTCCCACCCCCAGCAATGTTGTACCGCTAAATTCGACCTACCAGCAGCCTCCTGCCCCTGCGGTAACGCCGACTCCCACTTACACACCTCCGGCAGACCCTGAACCCAACCTTGATGACATCCCCTTTTAAGCTGTGAATCTTGGTGATACCATCGTGGCGATCGCCAGTGCGGTCGTGCCAAACCAAGGCAGCATCGGCATTGTTCGGTTATCGGGAGCTGATGCTCCGGCGATCGCCCAGCAACTTTTCCATAGTCCGGGGCAACAAAAATGGGAGAGCCATCGGATTTTATATGGCTATGTCCGCCACCCCGCCACCAAACAACTCATCGATGAAGCACTGTTAATGTTAATGCTTGCACCGCGTTCCTTTACCGCAGAAGACGTGGTGGAATTTCATTGCCATGGCGGTATTATGCCCGTGCAGCAGGTATTACAACTTTGTCTTGATGCAGGCGCAAGATTAGCGGAACCCGGGGAATTTAGCCTGCGAGCGTTTCTCAATGGACGGATCGATCTCACCCAAGCAGAAAGTGTGGCTGAACTTGTTGGAGCAAAATCTCCCCAATCAGCCCAAGTTGCCCTTGCCGGAATTCAGGGTAGATTAGCGCAACCAATTCGAGAGTTACGCTCCCAATGTCTTGATATTTTGTCGGAAGTAGAAGCGCGAATCGATTTTGAGGATGATTTACCGCCCCTCGATGAAGTCGGTATCCAAGAAGACCTGACAAAAGTTTTAGCGACGGTGACTCACATTTTGCAAACGTCTGATCGGGGTGAGTTATTGCGGAGTGGTCTTAAGGTGGCCATTGTCGGTCGCCCTAATGTGGGGAAATCGAGCTTGCTTAACGCTTGGAGTCGCAGTGATCGCGCCATTGTGACGGACTTGCCGGGGACAACAAGGGATGTGGTGGAATCGCAACTCGTTGTCCAAGGAATTCCGGTACAGGTTTTAGATACGGCGGGTATTCGGCAAACAGAAGATACGGTCGAACAAATCGGTGTGGAGCGATCCTTGCAAGCTTCCCAAAGGGCTGATCTTGTTTTGTTTACGATTGATGCAGGGGAAGGTTGGACGGCAGCGGATCAAGTCATTTTCGAGAAAGTTGGCGATCGCCCCTTAATTCTTGTGATCAACAAAACAGATCTAGCTGACCCCAAAACCATCGCTATTCCTGAAAATATTACCCAAGTGGTTTACACCACAGCAGCACAGAACCAGGGCATTGAAGAACTGGAAACGGCGATCGCCATGACCGTTGCCGAAGGAAGCGTTGGAGCCGCAGACTTAGAGTTTGCGATCAACCAACGACAAGCAGCAGCACTCACCCGGGCAAAACAATCCCTTGAGCAGGTGGCCGATACGATTTCCGAGCAGTTGCCCCTAGATTTCTGGACAATCGATTTGCGGACAGCCATCCAAGCCCTCGGCGAAATTACCGGGGAAGGTGTCACCGAGTCGGTGCTAGATAGAATTTTTAGTCGTTTTTGTATCGGCAAATAAATGCTGTCAACTACGGCTTAAGTCCCATCGCCTTTGATGAGTCATGGCGCGCCTTGGCTCATGCCAGAATAGGGGGCGATCGCCTCGGTTTTTTGTAGAAACCAAACAACGCTATCCAAACCCAGCAAATATTGCCAAGAAGCGATCGCCCCAACGGAAAAAGCGCGAAAAGTTACCGCCAAATCTTAGCGAGAACCTCAGTCGGTTTAATATCTTCAATACGTCCAGTAGGAGATTGAATACCAATAAACTTGTCCGTTTGCGGAGGCAAAAGCCGCTCCATTTTTGTGGGGCCAAATAACGCTACCGTGTAAGTGCCAACAGCGACAGCTAGGTGCATTGGCGCACTATCCGTACAAACCACCAAATTTGCACCAGCGATCATTGCCGCTGACTTGCCCACATCTTCAGGTAATGTCACCCTCAGATCAGGAAAGAGTTCGACGAGTTGAGTAACCCAATCATAATCTTCTGGCCCATGGAGAAGGACGATGGGTAAATTGGGTTGTTTTCCTTGAATATCAGCGATGATCTCTTGCCATTTTTCAATGGGATAGAGCTTACGGATCCCTTGACTTTGGGACACTCTACTTGCGCCGGCATGAATAAGCACATAGCCATCATTAATGCTGAGGCGTTTTTGCTCTGCTTCTGCCCATTGGATATCAGAATTGGGAACATTAATTTTTGGTGCGCCACAGGGCTTGTCAATGTCTAGACCCTTGAGGAGATCATGATAGGTATTTGCTTTGTACTGATCCTCGTTCAGGGGAGCATTATTGGAAATAAACCAAGATGTCTCAGTTTTATAGCCAATGCGCGTTGGAATGCCATTGAGCCATAACAGTAAGCTCACGATCCAGCTTTGACCAAACGTGATTGCAATCTCATATTCGCGATCGCGGATCGTACCGAGTATGTTGAGGTAGTCGGCGGGACCATTGCGATCCTTGAAGTCAAAGGTCAAAACTTCATGGACAGTGGGACAAACACGGTAAGCCGCTTTGGCACGAGGTTCAACCAAAACATCCACCATCGCTTCGGGATACTGATCTTTGAGATCTGCGAGGGTAGGGAAAAAGAGGATTTGGTCGCCGACTCCTCCGGGAACAAGGGCTAATATTCGCATCGTTGAGAGCAATTTGCTTGAATTTACTTATCCAGCCTCATTTTAGAAGAGAATAGGCTGAAACGTTTAGTAACTTAGGAAAAGTATCGATTATGTATTTATTACTTCCGGCGGCGGGTGTCGGAAAACGGATGGGAGGCGATCGCAACAAATTACTCCTAACGCTCCGAGGTGAACCGCTTTTTGCTTGGACATTAAAGGCGGCAGAGGCAGCAAAATCGATTGCTTGGATTGGCATTATCGGACAACCTATTGATTTTCCTGACTTTAAAGAGATGCTGGCTCAACTTAATCTCACCAAGCCTGTGATGTTGATTCAAGGGGGAGCAACGCGCCAAGCATCGGTTTACAACGGTCTTCAAGCTTTACCAACCGAGGCAGAGGCGGTCTTAATCCATGATGGAGCAAGGTGCTTGGCCACATCTGAGCTGTTTGATCGTTGTGCTGCTGCGCTGGCAACTTGCGAGGGTTTAATTGCGGCAGTGCCAGTCAAAGACACGATTAAGGTCGTTGGTGATGCGGGGATTATCAAAGAAACGCCGGATCGTTCTAAGCTATGGGCGGCTCAAACGCCCCAAGGTTTTGCGGTAAAACGCCTTAAGGACAGTCATGACAAGGGTAAAGCTCTAGGCTGGGAAGTGACGGACGATGCGGCATTGTTTGAACGATGTGGTTTACCTGTCAAAATTGTGGAAGGGGAAGAAACCAACCTCAAAATTACAACGCCTGTGGATTTGGCGATCGCCGAATTTATTCTCCAGCGGCGATTCGGTTAATTAAATTTTAAGTTGACTGTTTAGATTTCACCGCCTCTGTTTTTTTATTCATCAAATGCTGGCGGGCTTGGTGGCGATAGGTGCGATAAACCTTAATGGGACGATCAATACCTTTAAAGCGCCCTTCTCCCATGGGAGAAAAAAGTTTTTGGTAATTGGGCGTAATTAGGTCATGGGTTGGGTCGCTGATGACGCATTCGCCCGGCGGACAAATGGATTCGATGCGGGAGGCAAGGTTAACGGTGGCTCCAAGAACGGTGTAGTCCAAGCGTTGGGAACTCCCCACATCACCGACGAAGGCTTTACCGCTATTGACGGCGATGCGTAGCTGGATGGGCTTACTCCATTTGCCCTGGGCATTGAGCTTATCGAGACGATTTAACATGCCTAAAGCCGCGGCGATCGCCCGTTCTCCGTGATCCTCTTGGGGTTCCGGCGCACCAAAAAACGCCATAATGCAGTCCCCAATAAACTTGTCGAGGGTTCCCCCTTGCTCAAAGACCGATTGCAGCATTTCTTCAAAAAAGATATTGAGTAGCTCTGCAATTTCACTGGGCGTTAGGGCTTCTGACATCGAGGTGAAACCCACAATATCTGCAAATAAAATACTAATTTCAGCTTCCTTTGGAGGGAGTCGCCCATTATCGAGCGCCCCAACGGAAATGAGCTGCTGCACCACACCCGGTGAGTGGTAACGCTCCAGCTTTTGACGAATATGAGCTTGCTCTTGCAATTGGCGACTAAGCAGCCACCGTTGGACACTGGCTGCCACCAAATTACCGATAGTCGAAAAGAAACTTAAATCATCGTCGGCGATCGGTTCTGAGTCCTCTAGACGCAGGTGAGCATCACCGTAGAGAACCCCCACCACTTCGCTTTTATCCCAGAGAGGAACCGCTAAAACGCCCCGAATCCCCTTGGCGAGGATACTGTCTTCCCCTTGAAAACGAGAATCGCTTTGGGCATCAACGGACTTTAAAGCGACTTTTTCTTGGAAGACCTTTTGGCAAATGGATTTACTAATCCAAGAGCTATTGCGCACAATGGGGTGATCGTCGGGAAAGTTGCGGGCGGAGGCATTGAGCAGTTCTAATTTGCCTGTGCCATGGGTATCGGTCAGTAGCGCCATCCGTTCTAAAGTCGGCAATTCTCGAAAAACCACATCGCGAATCAGGCTAAAAATCCCTTCTATTGATTCGGCAGAACTCAGTTTTTGGGCAATTTCAACGAGATCCTTAAGGCGGGCGATCACCGTTTTCGACTGAGCTTCGTCGGTACTATTTTCTTCCCCTTGAATCCACTGTTCTTTGAGTTCTTCTGCATTGCGAAGAATCGTGCGAACATCTGTGTTTTCTACGTCGTCGGGGAGTATGGGATTCGTGAGGCGGTAATTTAGCTGTGTATTGGTTTCTGTTTCTGGTGTTGTTAAGACTACAAGTATTGATGTTTTGCCGATGCGTAAAATATCGCCATGTTTGAGGAGTTGCACATCCCGCAGGCGTTGTTCATTGAGAAAGGTGCCATTGGTGCTTTTCAGATCCTCGACATACCATTGGTCATTTCTTCGTTGTAGGCGGGTATGGTAGCGGGAGACTTGGGTGAGAGCCAGGGTAAGAGTACATTCTGGCAAACGGCCAATCACGATCTCATGTTGGTCAAGGTCGAGTATTTCTTCTGGATTGCCTTCGGTTTGTACGCGGAGTTGCAGCTCGGTCATGGATGCCTCGTGACAAAAATCCACTATTTCGAGTGATGAAATAATGAATTTGACTAGAAAAGATGCCAAATATAGCGTCAGTTTTCCCGTAGCGATAACACCCAAGACAAGCAATATTGCGTAAAAAACGCTAATTCATTTGTCCTTCTATATCTTAACTAAGTTGTTAGAAAAGTTTATTTTTCTAATGCGCTTGTTTAGTTAGGGGGCGATCGCCACAGAAAATCTTGCTACTGTCTTCACCCCACTGAGGTCATTTCCGTAAATTG
Source organism: [Limnothrix rosea] IAM M-220 (assembly GCF_001904615.1). Taxonomy (NCBI): domain Bacteria; kingdom Bacillati; phylum Cyanobacteriota; class Cyanophyceae; order Chroococcales; family Geminocystaceae; genus Picosynechococcus; species [Limnothrix rosea] IAM M-220. The sequence continues at coordinate 13,490 of NZ_MRBY01000022.1, read as the reverse complement.
TCAGGAATTGGTGGTGAGGGAACCGTCACAGAACCGCGAATCACAGGGGGCAATAACGCTGGTGGGAAGTTTTGATGATGGTTCGTCGTACTATTTAGAGCGTTCGCATTGCTGGTGTTGCCGAGGCTTAGTTGCCAGAGGGTATCTCCGTCATCGGTCGGAAAGGAGCGCAACTTAAGGGTCGTGGTATTAATAACTGTGTTGGGGTTTGATGTTTCTAAAACAAAACGTGTCACGCCCTCTGTAAATTCGGCTACTCGGATTTGGCTAATTTTGCCGCGGAATGGCTGAGTGACAGTGCCTTTTTCCCAGCTTGCACCTTGCACATCAACAACAATGCGGCTCGGTTCTCGTAATACAAAAAAGCTTGGTTGCGCTCCGGCATGGGTCTGAAAAGCTAAGCTTTGTTCCTGTTGGCTAAATGTCCATCCTTGAATCACTGGGAACAGGGTTTCGGCGATCGCCCCTGTTTGCCAGATGAGACTGATCGCAACCATGGGCAAAAAAGCTTTTATTAGTCGAGCGTCCATTCCGAAGCCCTCGCTCCTAGTTCTAAGCGCACACTGACGGCCTTACCGATGCGCGGTTGCTCTTTGGTTTGCTCGAGGAAAGTGGCAACCTGTTCTGCAACGCCCCATTCCCCTAAATAGTTGGCGATCGCCTGGAGATGAGCCTCATACTCTTGCTCCGATAGGGGAAAAGAAACCTGCTCTAAATATTTCCACATTACCTGTAGATACCAATCCCCCTTAATCTGCCGTAGCTGGACATCAAAAGAACGTCCCCATTTACGCCAAACAATCTCCCGTAGCTCACTACCCGTCATACTGTCTCCAAGTTCCGTCTTAGGCACACTGTTAGTACGCTCACCAGTAGCCTAGATCTGTCATAATTTAAGTAAAGAAATTTGTTAACCTTCCTTAAGGTTCACGGCAACATCAAATCGGCTAGACCATTTGAATACTGCTGCTGTGCTTGTCTTCATAGATGATATTCTTCATAAGAAGTATTGTAGAAACGTTTACAAAACTATACAAATAGGCTCCGAATTATGACTCAGCTATCCGGTTCCTCCGATGTGCCAGATTTAGGTCGCCGCAATTTTTTAAACCTCCTTTGGGTAGGTACTGCGGCGGGAACTGCCCTTGGCGGACTTTATCCTGTTATTAAATATTTTATTCCTGCCTCCAGTGGTGGTGATGGCGGCGGTGTCATTGCCAAGGATGCTCTAGGTAATGACATTGTTGTTAGTGAGTATCTCACAACCCATACTGCAGGCGATCGCTCCCTTGCCCAGGGACTGAAAGGCGACCCCACTTATATTGTGATCGAAGGCGACGGCGCGATTGCAAGTTACGGTGTGAATGCAATTTGTACCCACTTAGGCTGCGTTGTTCCTTGGAACGCGGCTGAAAACAAATTTATGTGTCCTTGCCACGGCTCCCAGTATGACGAAGCGGGTAAAGTTGTCCGTGGTCCTGCACCGTTATCCCTTGCCCTTGTTCATGCTGATGTAACGGAAGACGATAAAGTCTCCTTTACTGACTGGACAGAGACTGATTTCCGTACCGAAGAAGATCCTTGGTGGGCATAATTTTTTGACCCCATCTCGGTTCATCCATAAGATAAATCCCTTGCAAAAACTCACGATGAAAATTTCCGAAATGACGGCGATCGGGCAGCGGATCAAAACTGCACTTCTAGTAGTTGTAGCTGCTTTCGGTCTATTGATCGCCAGCGATTTAGTACTACCCCAATCAGCAGCCGCTTACCCTTTCTGGGCACAGCAAACTGCACCTGAAACTCCCCGTGAAGCAACTGGTCGCATCGTTTGCGCGAACTGTCACCTTGCTCAGAAAGAAGCAGAAGTTGAAATTCCCCAATCCGTATTACCGGATCAGGTTTTCGAAGCTGTTGTTAAAGTCCCTTACGATCTTGATAGCCAACAGGTTCTTGGCGATGGTTCTAAAGGCGGTTTAAATGTTGGTGCGGTTTTGATGCTGCCCGATGGTTTTAAGATTGCTCCTGAAGATCGTTTAACTGAAGAATTAAAAGAAAAAACTGCTGGTTTGTATTTCCAGCCCTATACAGCTGACCAAGAGAATGTAGTCATTATTGGCCCGCTTCCCGGTGATCAGTATCAAGAGATTGTTTTCCCGGTATTATCTCCTGATCCGAAGACTGATAAGGATATCAACTACGGTAAATACGCTGTACACCTCGGTGCGAACCGTGGTCGCGGTCAGCTTTATCCTGCTGGTAATCTTACTAACAACAACCAATTTAAGGCTTCCGCTACTGGTACGATTTCCGAGATTGTGGCAGATGAAGCTGGTGGTTACAATGTCACTATTTCTACGGCTGATGGTGATGTGGTTGATAATGTCCTTGCAGGCCCTGAAGTTATCGTTTCTGAAGGTCAGGCGATCGCCGCTGGTGAGCCTTTGACCAACAATCCTAACGTTGGTGGTTTTGGCCAGAAGGATACTGAAGTTGTTCTCCAGAACCCTGCACGTATTTATGGCTACATGGCATTTGTTGCTGGTATTATGTTGACTCAAATCTTCTTAGTTCTTAAGAAGAAGCAAGTTGAGCGCGTACAGGCTGCTGGTCAACTAGATTTTTAAACTACGAACTTTAGTTTAATTTGCCGAAGCAATTTCATATTTACAAAAAGTGTAAGCAGGTGTCTATCGAGATGCCTGTTTTTCTATTGAGGGAAAATTGAGGGAAAAAACGGCATTCATGTTTATCCAACAGGGCGATCGCCCCAGAGGAGAGTGACAATAACGTATAGCAAAGACTCGCAAGACTAGTACAAAAACCTTGGGGTTTAAAAGGTTGCATTTACTTCGCTAAAATTTCACAAATCCCCGACTTTATCGTCCTAAACTTATTGATTTTGACTGTGCCTAACATGAGTTTTGCATTAAGAATACTCGGAAGTATGACGCGGAGAATGAGAGAGCGAGAGAGCGGGAGATGTTTCTATTCAAACCATCCTAGCTTTCAAAAAATGCAAATTTAATTTTCGTTGCTTCCCCGTGTCTCCTTTTCTCTAAAGAAGTTTGGCTACATTCTTCTCCAAAACTGGCGTTACCTAGCAAAACAAATCTAGACTAAATCTAAAAGGCCAAAGTCCCTTGAACTATGAAGCTGCAAAAATTCGCGACTTGGTCGATTTTTCGCATTACCAAAAGCAGACCGTTGTCGCCAAACAAAGTCTTATGTTCGAGAACCGTAAAAAAAATAAACCCCCCGCTGTAAACGAAGGATTTATTTAAAAATATGCGTTGAACTTCATGCTCGGATCTAAAAAACAAAAAACCCAGCAATACCCTCGACAAAAGAGTGACTAATCGAGATAGCCAATCAAATCTGCCATATCAGGTGTTTCATTGGGAGCGATGGGACGCTTACCCATAATAAAAGTCTCGCTTACATGGAGGTGGCTTGCCATAATGGGACGATTACCGGAGATTGTCATTGTGCTGGAAATCTCCATCGTGCCGGATGTGACAGGACGATCTGCACCTATGGATCTGTAGGTACTTGTGATATTTAAGTGACTGGGTTCGATGGGACGATTGTTCGGCAAACCGAGCTTAGCAGGTTCTTTTATGGAAAGAGCTGTTACTTCTTTCTCCTCTTTTTTAGCGGTGCTACGGCTGCGAGTGGTTGTCGTTTTCGTCGTCTTAGACGTGCTGGAAGATGTATTTTCGGTGGTCATTGGGTCTCTCCTAATCTAGCTGAGCCAACACCTACTAACAAGGTTTTGAGTAGGATATCTGTATTAAAGTTTTTTTGCGATACTTTAATTATCCCAAATTATGGGACAAAGATTCTTTGCTGATCTTATGCAGAAGTTGTTATTAATTCACAACTTTGTTTCTAAAGTATCTCATTAGTTTAAGTTATGTCTATCGAGGGAGTTAACTTTGTTTCGTCTGCATGCACCGTTTGAACCCACTGGCGACCAACCTCAGGCGATCGCCGAACTTGTTGAATCTTTACAATCCGAGTCAAAATTTCAAACCCTCCTCGGTGCGACAGGCACGGGTAAAACCTTCACGATGGCGTCGGTAATTGCCCAGATCGAGAAACCGACTTTGGTGCTGGCTCACAATAAGACCCTTGCGGCACAGCTTTGCAACGAACTGCGGCAATTTTTTCCTTACAATGCCGTTGAATATTTCATCAGTTATTACGACTATTACCAGCCCGAAGCTTATATTCCCGTTACAGATACCTATATCGAGAAAACAGCTTCCATTAACGATGAAATTGATATGTTGCGCCACTCGGCCACGCGATCGCTATTTGAACGAAAAGATGTAATTGTCGTCGCATCCATTAGCTGCATTTACGGTCTGGGGATGCCCGCAGAATATTTAAAAGCAGCCATCAAAATCGAAGTGGGTGAAGAAGTTGACCAGCGTGAAGTTTTACGGAAGTTGGTGACGGTGCAATATAGCCGTAACGATACGGAATTAATGCGCGGTAATTTTCGAGTGAAGGGCGATATTTTAGAAATTGTGCCGGCCTACGAAGACCGGGTAATTCGTATCGAATTTTTTGGTGATGAGATTGAGTCCATTCGATTTCTTGATCCCGTGACTGGTGAAATTCTCCAAAGTTTGACCCAGGTGAATATTTACCCCGCCCGTCACTTTGTCACCCCCCAAGAACAGCTCGAAATTGCCTGTGAACAGATAAAAAGTGAATTAGAGTCCCAATTAACTTTTCTGGAAAAGGAAAACAAACTCCTTGAAGCCCAACGCTTAAAACAACGTACAAGCTACGATTTAGAGCTTTTGCAGGAAGTGGGTTATTGCAATGGTGTGGAAAATTACTCGCGGCATTTGGCCGGTCGGGAAGCGGGTTCTCCACCGGAATGTTTGGTGGATTATTTTCCTGATGATTGGCTACTGGTCGTCGATGAATCCCATGTGACTGTGCCGCAAATTCGAGGCATGTATAACGGTGACCAAGCCCGCAAAAAGGTTTTGATTAACCATGGTTTCCGATTGCCTAGTGCTGCGGATAATCGTCCTCTCAAATCTGAGGAATTTTGGGAAAAAGTCAATCAATGTGTGTTTGTGTCGGCAACGCCTAGTGCTTGGGAAATTGAGCAATCGGAAGAGCGGGTTGTACAGCAGGTGATTCGTCCTACGGGAGTGCTTGACCCAGAGATTTTTGTGCGGCCAACGGATGGTCAGGTGGATGATCTCCTCGGCGAAATCCATAAACGCACGAAGAAAAATGAACGGGTGCTAATCACAACGCTCACGAAGCGAATGGCGGAAGATTTAACGGATTATTTTAGTGAGCAGGGGGTGGCGGTGCAGTATCTCCACTCGGAGATTAAATCGATTGAGCGCATCGAAATTATTCAGGCGTTACGGAATGGTGAGTTTGATGTCCTAGTCGGTGTCAACCTATTGCGGGAAGGCCTTGATTTGCCGGAGGTTTCCCTCGTGGCGATTATGGATGCGGACAAAGAAGGTTTTCTTAGATCGGAACGGTCTCTCATCCAAACTATTGGTCGGGCGGCGCGTAATATTATGGGTCAGGCTATTCTTTATGCTGATAATCTCACTGATAGTATGGAGCGGGCGATCGCCGAAACAGAGCGTCGTCGAAAGATTCAAACGGCCTACAACAAAAAACACAACATCACGCCGCAACCCATCATCAAGCGAGAGCAAAACCCAATTCTGTCATTCCTTGATATCTCCCGTCGCCTCAATGCGCAGGAAGTTCAGCAAGTTGTAGAGCATATCAATGATGTTCCCCTCGAAAAGATGCCAGAGGTGATTAATCAACTGGAAGAACAAATGAAGGATGCAGCCAAAAACTTAGAGTTCGAGCAAGCGGCTTTAATTCGCGACCAAATCAAAAAGATGAGGAAAAAATTATTGGGCGATCGCACTGAAATTTCTAACTAACGTCAGTTATGGATAAGAATGTAGCCAAAATTCTTTAGAGAAAAGGAGACACGGAGAAGGAGAGACACGGGGAAGCCACGAAAATTTGCATTTTTTGAAAGCTAGTAGGATTGTTGGCATAGAAACATCTCCCGATCTCTCGCTCTCCCATTCACCGCGTCGTACTTCCGAGCATGCTTAAGCAAAACTCACGTTAACTAGCCTGTATTTTTTGCAGGAAAGATTTACGGATTTTATTGAGGGAGTCAGTGGAGAGTAAGAGTTTTTCTAAGAAGCCTTTCTCGACATCGGGAAGAAAAATACTCTCATTGACCTCTTGATAGGAATCTTCTTGCAAGCAGAAAAAACTTAGTTTTTCTTTTTCCCAGAACCAAACTTCTTGAACTTCCATCACACGATAGATTTCTAATAAATCCAATCCACCACTAGTGAAAATCACTTCAATGGCGAGATCTGGATATTCTCGGTTTGCGTCAAACGAGTAAGATTCATCTGGCTCAATTCCTTTTTTGGAAAGCTCATGCTTAAATGTCGTTGACCCTAATGGGATAACTTCAATATCTTTCTCAAAGAAGTAGCACTCTAATAAGATTCCCAATAGCTTTTTGACCTGTTCATGGTTACGACCGGGAGCCATAATTTCAAGTTCACCCTGTAAATATCGAAATAAAGTGCCGCGGTTATCCGGAAGTGTATCCAGCAACTCACTAAATTCTTCCCAAGTAATATCGCTTAGTACAAAAATTTCTTCTGAACCGGAATGGCGAGCCTGTGCTAGCTCGAAAAGTTGTTTGAGATGGTCAACTTTGTTCGGCGTGAGGACAGCAGTCATAATTCTTCTATGGAAAAGTTATTAACTATTTTAAGAGATGAATTAAAGAGACATTTACGTTGCGGCTAAGCGATCGCCCAACTTTAAAATTTCGTCTTTTTTATGAATGGTATCCAGCCACTTTTTAGGGATATCTTCTAAGCCGTAATAAATACCTGCTAATCCGCCGGCGATCGCCGCAGTGGTGTCGGTATCTTCCCCAAGATTTACCGCAGCTAAAACTGTATCGGCATAATTATCATGACGCAGTAAACACCAAAGAGCCGCCTCTAAAGCATTAACAACATAACCATCGGACTCAATTTCATCAGTAGAAAGTTTTTCGAGGGAACCCAACAAAACTTCTTCGTAATGCTCTAATTCGTTGCGATAAATAGAGTTTTCATAAAAGTCCTGCGCCCGTTTAGTGCCACGACGATAGGCTGTCTCCACACCACGATTATCGACTAATTCAATGGCAATACTGAGATAAATTCCGCAAGCGACCAATGAGCGAGGGTGTCGATGGGTTAGCGATGAAACATTGTGCGCTAGATCGAGTAATTCTTCGTAGGATAAGGTTTCTGCAAAAAAGGCGAGGGGCAAAATTCGCATTAAAGAGCCATTTCCATTACTGCGTTCATCGCTGCCGCCTGCTTCCAAAGGACTTACGCCGTCCAGCATTTTTCGGATGGCTGCTGCTGTTGTATTGCCCACATCAAATGTTTCACCATGGGGAGTCCAATAGGCCTGTTGTAGCCATAATCCCATTTTGCGGCCGAGATGCTCTGGCAATTCGTCCCCTAAACCTACTTCGGCGATCGCCTCGGCTAGACAAAACGTCAAAGAACTATCGTCAGACCAAGTACCGGGCGGTTGATGATAAGTGCCATAGCCCCGCATGGAGATCACCGGATCATTACGCCGTTCTGCTCGCGTGGAAAATTCCACCGGAACGCCCAAAGCATCCCCAACGCAAAGTCCCATTAAGCCGCCTTGAATCTGAGTTGCCGTTACCATTTAGTCCGACTTGGGTAGAGTTGCAAAAATCTGCTTGATTAACATTTGCGTTTTATTCTCAAGCTTTTGCCAGTCTACTGCCCCTGTCGCTTCAAAAAGGTTTGTATCAATATCAACGGCGCAACTACCGCCATCATCGGGTTCCGTCGGATAACTGACAAAACAGATTTGGTAGCACAATTCCCAGAGGTTAATTTGTTGCTCACAATCGCCGCATTTTAGATCGAGGATATAACCGGGGTAGGGTTCTGTAATTTCTCGATATTCTCCCTCCCACTCGGAATCTTCCAGCTGATCGCGAAAATTATCTACCACTCGAATAAAGGCTGGTTGCATTAAAAGTTGTGCCTGTTCCCAAGCTGAATTGGTTTTAAATTTTGGCTTCATAGCCCAAGAATTCCCCTAATAAATACAGTGAACCGCATAACACTACAGTTTCTCCGGTGGCGATCGCCGAATCAAGGGCTGCGGGTAAAGTGGTATGGGTTTGGCATTGGTCAAGTTCAGGGCAAATTAATTGCGCCAACATACCTAATTCGCTAGGCTTTGCGCTGCTATGACCGCCAACGGGAACTAAATGGAGGCGATCGCCCGGTCGTAATAATGCTTTAAAAATATTTTGATGATCCTTTGTCGAAAGCATTCCCATCACCCAAGTTACGGGCTGTTCTAAGGTCTCCACATATTTGCGCAACTCTTCAGCAGCAACGCCATTGTGTGCACCATCTATTAAAATCTCGTGATCTTTCCACTGTCGCCATTCAATTCGTCCAGCCCAACGGGTATTTTTAATGCCTCTGCGCAATTGTGCATCGGAAATGTGCCAGCCTTGTTTTCTTAATTCATAAATCGTCTCAATGGCGATCGCCGAATTATGAAGCTGAATATCCCCTAATAAATGCAATTCATATTCAAATCCTTGGTAATTCGCTGAGCCAGACTCAGTTTTTTTTGCCGCTTGAATCCATGTAGTGGGAGCATTAACCGATTCAGCTTTTTCACGAATCACTTTCGCCGCAATCTCTGGTACTTCTCCAATCACAGCCGGACAATCCGGTTTTAAAATTCCTGCTTTTTCCCCAGCAATCTTATCGAGGGTTTTGCCTAGTCTTTGCCAGTGATCCATCCCAATAGAGGTAATCACCGAAACAAGGGGGCGATCGCACACATTCGTCGAATCCAATCTCCCACCTAAACCAACCTCGATTACTGCCACATCAACTTTTTCCTGCGCAAAGTACAAAAATGCCGCTGCCGTAATAATTTCAAACTGCGTTGGTGTTTCACTATCTGGGGCGATCGCCGCCGTTACCTCTTTTAAAACTGCTAATAACCGTTCTGAAGTAATGGGTTGATTATTAATACAAATTCTTTCTGTCCAACTCACCAAATGAGGCGATGTAAACCGACCAACCCGATAGCCTGACACCGATAAAATTGATGACAAATAAGCACAAACAGAACCTTTCCCGTTCGTTCCTGCTACATGAATAATTGGCGCATTTTTCTCTGGGTTATTTAGTTGATTCAGTAATGTTTGAATACGACCTAAACCCAAATTAATTCCAAAGTGTTTAAAAGTATAAAGCAGCTCTTCAATATCAGTTTGATTCATAAAATCAACAATTACAATGCCAAGAAATTCCCCGCCTAATTATACTTGATTAAAAGCTTAATAGTTAACTCACCCAATCAAAAATAATATCAGCACCAAGATATTAAAATACATTGATTTTTAGTAAGATGTAAACCCACATAAAATTTCGACTATCTTATTTCAAAACTGATTGATAAATATCAATAGTTTTCTGGTAATTAACTTCAGGTGTATAAAGTCGTAAATATTCCTGTCGAGCTTTCTGTCCTATTGCAGTCATTTCAAAATAATTATTACCCGCCCATGCCATGTTTTCAGCCCAAACATGAATGCTGTTATAAGCTACTAGAAAACCAGTTGTATTATTTTCAACCAACTCAGAGAGAGCACCTAAGTCCGCGGCAATAACAGGACGACCACAAGCAAAAGCCTCAATGACGACGCGCCCAAAGGTCTCGTACCACTGCGAAGGAACCACAATAGCTGTGGCATTTTTAATATGCTCTACGACTTGATCTTTTGATTGTTGACCAAAAAAGCTGACATTTTTTAAATTACGCTCATTAACAAATTCTTGAAGTTCCTGCCGTTGTGGCCCTTCTCCCACAATATTCAACTTCCATTCAGGTTCATTCAGTTTTTCCCAAGCTTGAAGTAACATGTCTAGGCCTTTTTCTGATGAAAGACGACCAATAAACAAAAAAGTGGGTCTTTCTGGTAAGGGCGGAATAACTCCCCCAATGAGAGGATCCACCGTAATATTCGGTTTGACGTGCAGGCGATCGCCGGGAATACCTATCTCGATCAACTTATTTGCAGCAAACTGACTAGGCGTAATAAATGCACTGACATCTTTGTGCCAAGTTTTGCGGTAACGATTGTAAGCCAGCATATTCCAAACACCCAGAGAAGCCGGCAAAGAATTACGATAGCAACGATAGAGAATACCTCGCCACGGATTTTTCCCAACACAAACCTCACAAATCTGATTTTCTCGAAACAGAGAAGCATTCAAACAACCCAGCCGAAAATTATGTAAATGCTGAATCGTTGGAATATTTAAAGATTGAGCTACCGCATGTACCGAAGGAGAAAAAAGAGGGAAAAAATTCTGCACATGAAGTAAATCAGGATGACCTTTTTTCAGCGAAGCCCACAGATTTTTATCCGTCTGAGAATTCCAAGCTGTCCTAAAAAATAAGTTTATTTTTTTTCGAAGAGAATAGGTTTTAATTTCGTCATTATGCCTTTCAATCAACTTTACATGATGACCAAACTGTAATAACAAATCAATTTCAGTCAAAGTTGAACTGTCTTCTCCTCCCGCATACTGATAGCGATTATGAATCATCAAGACATGAAGAAACCTATAGGCATCATCAATTTCCATACTATTATCTCGATCAAAAAAATTATTATGCGTCAAAAAGATGTCAAATTGGTTTTAAAATAGCTATTCATAAAGCGCTTTATTAAAAACAAGTAATACTGAAATATCCAAGCCAAAAGTTTTGCTGTAAAAATCAAACAACCTTTCACTATTCCATATTTTAATTTGAGATGAAAAAACCTTCCCGAAAGGTAATACTTAGATTTTTTTGTGAAGAAAACTAATTGGAGTGTGAGGCTTTTACCCTGAATTCTTTTAATATATTGCGTGAAGTTTTTGGCCGGAGTCGCGATATCTCTTAATGTTACTTTTGCATCACCTAAAATAACAGCTTTTAAACCAGCTCTCGTCGCTTGTAAGATATACGCGTCATCACCTCCGTAGTGAGGTAAAGATTCGGCATTTGGATATTCCACAACATCACATACAATTCGAGGCAGACAAACACAATAACCAGAAAGACTATCCACAGATTTTATGCTTTCAGGTAAAGCAGTACATGCTTTGCGCCCTATACAGCCCGTGTCAAATGGGATGTTTGCCCCTGCTAGATAACATGCTGAAGCTGTAATTGTATTAGGGTGGTTAGCAGAAAACTCAACTAAAAGATTTAATGTATGTTGTCCGGGTAAACAGTCATCATTTAGCCAAATAAAGTATTCTGCACCTTGTTGATAGGCATATTCCATTCCTTTTCGGATTGCGCCCGTCCACCAAAGATTACCATCGCCATACAGGATCTGGACTGTAGGAAATAAAGATTGAATTGCTTCAGCAGTGCCATCAGTAGAGCCATCATCAACAACAACAATAGAATATTGGTCTAAGTCTCCATTTTTCTGAAGCTGCTCAATACAAGTCAGGGTAATCTCTCGTCGATTGTGAACGGGAATAATAATGTAGGTATTACGTAGATTTTTTTTATGATTAGTTAATAATTGAATATCCAAGATCTTCTCATCAATCAATATATTTTAAGTTGTTTTCACAAGAAAAGATTTTCAACAAAATACTGAAATATGAATTAAGTAGTAATCCTCTTCTGGAGAATCTGTTGATACAGTTCAATATAGCGCTGAGCCTGCAACTCGATAGAATACTCTGTTTCAGCAATATGACGACAATGTTGACTTATCTGTTTTCTTAAAGTTTTATCCTTTAATAACTGCACGATCCCTTTACAGAGATCTTCAGAATTTTCCGGATTTGCCAAATAACCTGTGATCTCTGGACGAACTAATTCAGGTACACCACCAACATTAAAAGATACGAGAGGCACACCACAAGCCATTGCTTCTTGTAGAACAAGGGGCAGATTATCAGCACGAGTTGGACAGATAAATAGGTCAGCTGCAGAGTAAAAAATAGCTTTCAGGCGATCGCCACTCACATAACCGAGTGATATTTTCTGAATATCAAGATCCTCCCCAAAGCTTTCTGATTGACTTCCAAGTATCAATAAGCAAATTTCTTTTTTTAAGGATTTCGGTAATTGCTTCAAAGCATCTTGTAGTAAGTCCGAGCCCTTACGGTAATCTTTTAAATTTTGAGCGGCAACAGCAAGAATATATTTATCTTGGGGCAAATCTAAAACATTACGGCATACTTGAGCATCAAGAGGCTGAAAAACATTAGTCGGAATGCCATTAGGAATATAGTAAATTTTTTTCTTGTGAAGAATACTTTTCTCTGTTTGTTTTTTAAGCCATTGACTTGGGGTAACAATGGTTAAATTGGATTTTTCGTAAATCCATTTTTTTAGTCGCCATTCAAAGTAAGTATTGTCAATTTTTACAGCAGGATAAGTGTTTAGATTAGGACAATTACCACAGCCGGATTGCCATCTTTCGCAGTTGAAACTATAGGCACAGTGGCCTGTAAAGCTCCACATATCATGGAGGGTATATACAGCAGGGATATCTGCGGTTAATGCAGACAGGGCAAGATAATTAAAATATTCACCGTGCAAATTATGGAGATTTAGAATATCAGCAGTTTGGTAAAAAGCATGTTTTTTGATCTGCCAAGTATCAGGAATACTGAGGTAATGCAAACCAAAACTCGCACTAATACGGGACAAGGCTTTATTAATATAGCGACGTTTATTGATTTGATTTACATGGCGATCGTCACCTTGCTTCTGGCCTACTAAAATCTTTGAATCAACACCTTTTTTATGTAAGCCTTGATGGAGACGATAGCCAGCAATGGAAGCTCCACCCGATACATCACAAGAATTAATCTGAAGAACTTTCATTACTAACTAGTTAGGTTTTGTTGCTTCCATGTATAAAGAATCAGGCTTATAAATCGCACCATCAGGTTCCGTATCTAGATTAAAACTTGTCCAGTTAGAAATTCGACTTTCATGTGCCGCGCATTGTTTTACTTCGACAAAACCACATTCTTCAAGTAAACGTTCAAGCGAGTAACGATCATACATCCATTGATGCACCTCGCCACTTTGGCGAAAGCGACCAATCTTTAGAGCGATATAATCTTGTTTATTTAAGAGTAACCAAATCAATAGCTCTTTACCATACCCCCAATCTTTTAATTTCCCAAGAATTTTTTCTACAATTTGCTGCCAACTATAGGAATTTAACGATCGCTTGTTTTTATGCAGGGTAATCGCATCAAAAAAAGAGGTCAAAATATGCCCGAATCAGCAAGGATCTTCAGCAAAAAATTATTGTCTAAGCCAGCTTGATATCGTTTCATCTT